>CAVIKQ010000213.1:0-2004 GCA_963643305.1 Eggerthellaceae bacterium | reverse complement strand
GATAGTATAGCAAATGGCTTCCCGATGAGAATGGATATTCATTATTTGTTTGATGCAGGTCATTTGCGTATATCTGTTGATGGAGACGTGTTCTTATCAGACAAAGCGAGATGGTCTTATGGCGCATCCATTCCACCTAAAATATTCATCCCGGACCAAATCAATCGTGATTTCTTGAAGTGGAGATGGAATAACTACAACGGAGTATAATAATCACTGAGCAATAGCTATGACTAAAGTAGGTTACAATGTCACAACTAAGCCACGGTGTCATTGGTGCAATCTGCACAACCCTCTGTATGTCGCCTATCACGACACGGAAAGGGGGTGTGTCTGTACACGATGGCCGCAAACTGTTAGAGATGCTCATTCTCGGATGTTTCCGGGCAGACCTTTCGTGGGAGTGCGTCCTCAACAAGCGAGAGGCTTTCTGTAGCATATATTCGTTTCTGCAAGCTGTAGGCATCATCAATTCGTATAAAGAAGGATATTGGTTGCATGAAGAGAGTAATTCTGTCTGCGACAGATTTTTTATGCAGATATGATACTGTTGAGGATTTTATGCTATATTTGCAGGATTGTGTATTTTACAATCTTTATTAAAACAGGTAGATAGATTATAATTTATAACACAACAGATATATAAACATTTAAAAATCAAATAATGAAAAAAGATCTTCAGATTTCTGAACTAATAAAGAAAGAAGAGAGCAGACAGCTTAACGGCATAGAGCTTATTGCGTCTGAGAACTTTGTATCTAATCAGGTATTAGAGGCTTTAGGTTCTGTATGTACAAACAAATATGCAGAGGGTTATCCCGGTGCAAGATATTATGGCGGTTGCGAGGTTGTAGACCAGATTGAACAGCTTGCCATAGACAGACTAAAAGAGCTGTTCGATGCCGAATACGCAAACGTACAGCCACACTCCGGTGCACAGGCAAACATGGCAGTAATGATGGCCTGCATCAAGCCGGGCGACACATTTATGGGGTTAGACCTTGCACATGGAGGACACCTTACACACGGCTCTCCTGTAAATGTTTCGGGTATGCTTTACCATGCTGTAGCATACAGACTTAACGAGGAGACCGGTCTTATAGACTACGATGAGATGGAGAAACTTGCCCTTGAGCACAAACCAAAACTTATCATTGGAGGAGCTTCTGCATACTCAAGAGAGTGGGATTGGGCAAGAATGCGTAAGATAGCAGACCAGATTGGAGCTATCCTTTGGGTAGATATGGCACACCCTGCAGGGCTCATTGCAGCAGGTCTGTTGGATAACCCTGTAAAACATGCGCATATTGTTACATCTACAACACACAAGACCCTCAGAGGGCCAAGAGGCGGTATCATACTTATGGGCAAAGACTTCCCTAATCCATTTGGAATAAAGACACCTAAGGGGGAGACCAAGATGATGTCTGCTGTTCTCAATTCAAGCGTATTCCCAGGCATTCAGGGTGGCCCGCTTGAGCACTGTATTGCAGCAAAAGCAGTATCATTCTTTGAGGCTCTGCAACCCGAATTCAAAGAGTACCAGATGCAGGTTAAAAAGAACGCAACCGCTATGGCAGAGGAGTTTATGAAGAGAGGCTATAAAGTAGTATCGGGAGGTACAGACAACCATGTAATGCTTATAGACCTAAGAACCAAGTTCCCCGATCTTACAGGCAAAGTAGCAGAAAAGACCCTTGTCCTTGCAGATATAACTGTAAACAAGAATATGGTTCCGTTCGACAGCCGTTCACCATTCCAGACATCGGGAATAAGGGTAGGAACACCTGCCGTTACATCCCGTGGGTTGGTTGAAAAGGATATGCCTGTTATTGTTGCCATGATAGACAAGGTGCTATCTAACGTAGACAAACCGGAGGTTATTGAGGAGGTAAAGGCTCAGGCAAGACAGCTTATGAGCGGACGCCCATTGAACATCTGGTAATATTTTTAAAATAAACGATTAAGCCGAGAGCAGAAGCAAAATTTATTTTGATTATGCCG
>CAVIKQ010000212.1:0-2015 GCA_963643305.1 Eggerthellaceae bacterium | reverse complement strand
TAGAGCACAACCTTGCCAAGGTTGGGGTCGCGAGTTCGAGTCTCGTTTTCCGCTCCAAGAGGGTAATCCAAAGACAAACGGATTACCCTTTCAATTGTCTACAAACGCTCAGGTGGTGGAATAGGTAGACACGCAGGACTTAAAATCCTGTGGGCAGCAATGCCCGTACGGGTTCGATTCCCGTCCCGAGCACATAAAAGAGGGGACTAAAAAGTTAGAACAACTCTCTGAGAATAGAATACTTAGAAACAAGGTAGAGGTTTACCTCACCTAAAAACAAGAAAAAGAGGCTTGACTAATACTTTTTAGTCAGCCTCTTTTATCTATCTAAAAAACAAAAATCTAATACTTTTTAAAAACTAAACATGAGTTGTGTCCGCCAAATCCGAATGTGTTGTTGATAGCAACTTTAACCTCTCTATGCTGAGCTTTGTTGAGGGTTAGATTAAGTTTGTAATCTATCTCAGGATCCTCCTCCTCAAAGTTGATTGTAGGAGGGATTATACTGTTACACATGGCATCTATACATGCAAGAGACTCAACAGCCCCGGCTGCACCCAGCAGATGCCCTGTCATAGATTTGGTTGAACTTATATTCAACTTGTAAGCGTGTTCCCCAAATACAGCCTTTATAGCTTTCAATTCTGCAATATCTCCAAGTGGGGTAGATGTTCCATGTACATTAATATAATCTACATCCTCCGGATTCATGCCGGCATCCTGCAGAGCCAGCTTCATTGCCTGAATCGCTCCATGTCCTTCGGGGTGTGGAGCAGTAATATGATGAGCATCGGCAGTCATTGCGGCACCGCAAACCTCTGCATAAATCTTTGCCCCACGGGCAACGGCATGCTCATACTCTTCAAAGATAAGAATACCCGAACCCTCTCCCATAACAAAACCATCTCTGTTTTTGTCAAACGGTCTGCTGGCTGTAAGGTACTCTTCATTCTTTGTAGAAAGAGCCTGTGCAGAGTTGAACCCGCCAATGCTTGGAATTGTAATCCCTGCCTCAGAGCCACCTGTAACCATAACATCTGCCTTTCCGCAACGGATAATGTCAAAGGCATTGCCCATTGCATGTGACGATGATGCACATGCAGAAACTGCGGCATAATTAGGTCCCATAAAGCCGTACTTTATAGAGATTAGGCCGGCTGCCATATCGGGGATCATCTTAGGAATAAGCATTGGGCTAAAGCGAGGAACTTTTTCGTTTTCGCAATAGCCCATTATCTCTTGGGTAAGTGTCTCAATTCCACCTATCCCGGACCCTACAACAACACCAACACGATCTTTGTCAATTGTATCGAGATTCAATTTTGAATCTGCTATAGCCTCATCGCAAGCTATCAGTGCATACTGGCAAAATCTGTCTGTCTTTCTTGCCTCTTTGCGATCTATGTGGAATGCTTCAGGGTCATAATTCTTTATCTCACACGCAAATTTAGTTTTAAAAAGAGATGTATCAAATCTTGTTATAGGACACGCCCCACTTACGCCGTTGTTTAGATTTGTAAAGAACTCATCTACATTATGACCAAGAGGATTAATGGTCCCTATACCTGTAATAACTACTCTTCTTAACTCCATTATCGTGCTTTGATTTACTGTAAATTGCTTTCTATGTACTTGATAGCGTCACCAACAGTTGCTATTTTTTCAGCAGCCTCATCTGGAATAGTAATATTAAAAGCCTTTTCAAATTCCATGATAAGCTCTACTGTGTCAAGAGAATCAGCGCCCAAATCTTTTGTAAAACTTGCCTCAGGTGTAACCTCATTTGCATCTACATTTAATTTTTCAACGATGATCTCCTTAACTTTAGAAGTAATGTCTGCCATGATTTTATAAAATTAGTTAATATTTGGTTTTAGTATTATAATCTAAATTACACAAAATCAATGCAATTAAAGCCAAACACAAGCGTAATCAGCATAACTGCATCGCGCAAAGGTAAAAATTTTTTTTCAAAATGCAATTTCCCGTAAATTGTATTACCTTTGCATCCCGAT
>CAVIKQ010000211.1:1182-2056 GCA_963643305.1 Eggerthellaceae bacterium | reverse complement strand
CCTTTATATTCTCCACATCAACCCTATTGGCCACTAACCTGCTTTGCTCATTGGGAACAACCCTTGTGGTACTGCATCCCCAAGCCACTAAAAGCAAAAAAAGAGAGAATAAATATATGTTAGAACCAATCCTTCTGTTCATAATTAAAAACCTGCTTCCCGATAAAAAACAGCCATATTCCACTATGCAACGAAAAACAGAATCTCCTATCGGGAGGAAAATAATGACAAAAATAGAAAAAATTAGAACAGCTCCTTAAATAAAGCCTCAAATACAAAGCATTATATAACAAAAAATGTATATTTGCAGCAAAATTAAAAATCCGACCGACTTGGATTGCAAATAATATGTTAAAGTAAGTTAATTACATTTGAAAAATGAAGAACAAGTACATTGATCTAATTGACCAGACTTTTGAATTTCCGCAGGATGAATTTAAAGTTATTGACGGCGATCTGTATTTTCACAACATTCCAATGATGGATATAATTGAGCAATACGGGACACCACTTAAAATAACATATCTGCCAAAAATATCACAGCAGATTCAGATTGCCAAGAGGATGTTTAATGTTGCAATGGCCAAGGTAGACTACAAAGGGAGCTACAACTACTGCTACTGTACCAAAAGTTCTCATTTTTCGTTTGTATTGGAGGAGGCGTTAAAAAACAACATAAACCTTGAGACATCATCTGCCTTTGACATAAACCTTATAGAAGCTCTTTATAGCGAGGGAGTTATAAATCAAGACCTTTACATTATCTGCAACGGTTTTAAGAAGGATATCTACATAGAGAACATTGCCAATTTAAGGAATAACGGATGGGAGAACATTATCCCAATCTTAGACAACATGAATGAGTTTGACGATT
>CAVIKQ010000211.1:0-1172 GCA_963643305.1 Eggerthellaceae bacterium | reverse complement strand
TATGTATTAAAGAGCCTACCAAAATAGGTATAAGAATAGCATCCGAAGAGGAACCAAAATTTGAGTTCTATACATCTCGACTTGGAATAAGATACTCAGACATTGTTCCTTTTTACAGAAACAAAATTAAAAACAGCAGTAAATTCAGCTTAAAGATGCTGCATTTCTTTATAAATACAGGGATAAGGGACAATGCCTACTATTGGAACGAACTCTCTAAGTGCGTTAGTGTCTATTGCGATCTTAAACAGCAATGCGACTCATTGGATTCACTCAATATAGGGGGAGGATTCCCAATAAAGAGCTCATTATTGCAGGATTATGACTACGAATACATGGCAGAAGAGGTAATATCCCAAATTAAAAGTATATGTCAGCAGCGCGGAGTAACTGAACCGCACATATTTACAGAATTCGGCTCATTTACAGTTGGAGAGAGCGGAGCAACCATATTCCAGATTTTAGACCAGAAGCAGCAGAACGACAGGGAACGCTGGTATATGATAGACAGCTCATTTATGACTACCCTTCCCGATACTTGGGGAATCAAACAGAGATTTATACTTCTTCCCATAAACAAATGGGACCAGGAGTATCAAAGAGTGTTCTTAGGCGGTCTGACCTGCGACTCCCAAGACTATTACAATGCCGATGCCCACGCCAATGCTATATTCCTGCCAAAAGTGAAGGATAAAAATGACCCTCTATATATAGGATTTTTCCATACAGGAGCATATCAGGAATCCATAGCCGGTTATGGCGGAATACAACACTGTCTTCAACCTGCTCCAAAACATGTTATAATTGATCTCGATGAAGATGGCGAGTATTTTACCAAGCTGTTCAGCAAGGAGCAGTCGTATAAGAGTATGTTAAAAATTTTAGGCTATTAAAAATTGTTTATGACACAACTTACAGCCGCAAAGATAAAATTCATTAAATCACTATCTCAAAAGAAGTTCCGCAATGAGGAGAACCTCTTTGTGGTAGAGGGGGAAAAGCTTGTGGCAGAGGCAGAAAAATCGGGATTTAGAATAGTTGAGAAATATTACAGAGATGAGATAGGCAACAATACAATGAGCCGGATTTCATCACTCTCTTCTCCCTCTCCCGTACTTGCTGTAGTTGAACAGAAAAACCTCTCCTTTACAGAGTTTTTAAACTCATCTGAA
>CAVIKQ010000210.1:0-2057 GCA_963643305.1 Eggerthellaceae bacterium | reverse complement strand
GTGTGCATGTCATAGCGTAAGTTCAACATAGCCGGTCTTTGTGAGATCTGGGGAATGACAGATAACTTATTGGATTTTTAAAAGATAAAGATATGAAGGTTCTTATTATTGATGACGAAAGGAGTATCAGGAATACATTAAAGGATATACTTGAGTTTGAGGGGCATGAAATTATGTTGGCTGCAGATGGAAAGGAGGGGCTTGAACTTACTGCCGCCAACAGTTTTGATGTAATCTTCTGCGATATAAAGATGCCGGGGATAGATGGCGTTGAGGTATTGGAGAAGATGATTGAGAACGGGGTGGAATCCTCTATAGTCATGATATCGGGACATGGAACAATAGATACTGCGGTTGAGTGTATAAAGAAGGGGGCTTTTGATTTTATTCAGAAGCCGTTGGATTTAAACAGAATACTTATCACATTAAAGAATGCTACAGACAAGACCACCCTTGTTAAGGAGACAAAGATTCTAAAGAGAAAGATTCAGGGGATTCAGGAGATTATAGGGGAGTCTGAACCTATTGTAAAGATAAAGGAGATGATAGAGAGGGTGGCTGCAACAGATGCCAGAGTCTTGGTAACGGGGGCAAACGGTACCGGTAAGGAGCTTGTAGCAAGATGGTTGCACGAAAAGAGCAACAGGGCAAATATGCCGTTCATAGAGGTGAATTGTGCTGCAATTCCGGGGGAACTTATTGAATCGGAACTGTTTGGACATGAAAAAGGGGCTTTTACATCTGCTGTAAAACAGCATAAGGGAAAGTTTGAACAGGCAGATGGCGGTACTCTCTTTTTGGATGAAATAGGGGATATGAGCCTTAGCGCACAGGCAAAGGTATTGAGGGTATTGCAGGAGAACAAGCTCACAAGAGTGGGCTCCGATAAGGATATAAATGTTAAGGTTAGAGTTATTGCGGCAACAAATAAAAATCTTAGGGAGGAGATAGATAAAGGTAACTTTAGAGAGGATTTGTATCACAGGTTAAGTGTAATCCTCATTCATGTTCCCTCCCTTGCAGAGAGAAGAGAGGATATCCCTTTGCTTACAAACTATTTCATAAAACAGATCTGCAGCGAGAGCGGAATGCCTATGAGAAGCATATCTCAAGATGCCCTTGAGGAGATGAAATCATACGCATGGAGAGGTAATATACGTGAATTAAGAAATGTTGTGGAGAGACTTATAATTCTAAGCCGTGACAATACTATTACCAAAGCAGATGTACTTGCCTATACATCACCACAATTCAGGTAAATAAAAGAGCGTAAAAAACAATTTATATGTAAAGAATGGTAAATATCTGATTTAAAAATTTTTACGTTCACAATACAGATATATTGCGGTCGGTTTCCAATTGGAGGCCGGCCATTTTTTTACAAATAGATTGCATAATGAGACAGGATGACGCTAAAGATTTGTGGGTAAAGGCAAAGAATGATGATTTTATTGCTTTTGAGAAGATATACAGATGCTATAATCTACTGCTTAGAAGGTATGCCAAAAACTATATTCAAGATAATTACCTTATAGATGAGGTTGTGCAGGGGCTGTTTGTTGAGATTTATGAAAAGAGAAAAAAACTGAACATTTCAAAAAATCTTCCGGCATATCTGTGTGTACTTCTAAGGCGCAGAATTGCAAACGAATATGAGAGATCCAAGCTCTATGTTAATATAGATGAAAACGAGGGGGATATGCGGCTGCTGTCTGACTCAGAGACAATAGAGGGAAACATTATGTGCAATGAGCATAATGTGGAGTGTTATAATATCCTTAAAAGGGCGGTGGAGAGCAAGCTGTCAAAGAGACAGAGGGAGATATTAAAGCTGAGGTTCTATGACGGCCTTTCTAACAATATGATAGCGCAGAGGCTCGGTGTAGATTACGGGACTGTAAGGAACACAATATCAAGGGCTTTTTCCAATATTAGAAGGCAATATAGAAATGAAGATAGGATAAGTCTGTATAACAACAATTAAAAAATGAATTATGTCGTTTAGAGCAACTTTAAAATTTAATCAAAAGGAGTATGATGTGTTAGAGTGCACATAC
>CAVIKQ010000209.1:0-2069 GCA_963643305.1 Eggerthellaceae bacterium | reverse complement strand
GAATTCATACGAAATACCAATATATACAGAGATAGAAATTACTGGAATTGGCTCCCACAGGTCTCGTTAAGTTATACTCCTTCTAAAAAGATACAGATAGTGATAGATTATTCAACAAAAATGGAATATCCCAAAATGTATCAGATTTCCAATACATATTACGATATAGATCAATGGTCCATATATAGAGGCAACATAGACTTAACTCCCTCAAGGACTCATTCCTTGTCTCTTCAGGGAGCTTTTTGGAATAGCTTTTTAGTTAATATTGAATATCATAATGATAGAGGGTACATGACAGATATGTACAGTAAAGATGAAGCGGGGGTGGTAAAAACTATTGTAAATGCAAATAACTATGCTTTTATAGGATCCTTATCGTATGATTGGGATATTTCGGCTAATCTCACATGGCGGAATATAGCGCAAATCAATTTTAATAAGATATATTACAAGGAGTGCTCCAACAATTATACAAATTTGGCTTTTATCAGTCAGTTGAACTATTGGGCTCAACCTATACAGATGCTGTTTTCAGCTATGTATCAAAGAGGTATGACAAAAGAGCCATTACTTCAAGGATGGGGAGAGGTAGGACAGGATTTGTGGCAACTGTCTCTCCAAAAACAGCTATGGAATAAGCATATTTATGTATCATTATCCTATATTCCTCCAATTCATATAGGGATACGTACTATGCAAAAGTACTGTATATCAACCGATTATTATAATTATTTTCAAAAACAGAGTTTAAAGACTTATGATAATCTAGTGTTACTAAGAATACAATTCAGGTTCAGCAATGGTAAGAAAAAACAGCAGGTTAATACAAATTTCAGCTTTGAGAGCGAAAAAATGAAAGATAAAGGGCTACTGTAGTTACCCCATATGTTTAACTTAAACATATTAAAGATGGAAAAAATTAGAAATGAAAAAGACTTCCTATCGGAAGCGGAAAAGATTAATGTAATGGGAGGCATATCGGGCTCCTATTCGCTACAAGAAGATGTATTTCTTTACATCCTAAGAGGTTGTGGTTGGGCAGACTGCAAACGAGTATGTGGACCGGGGGAAATTAGGCCATAGTTTGCCAGAGGGGAGGGCCGCTATTTTCAATCCTCCCCCTCTGATTAAATAATAGGGGCTGCCTTCAACTGAGTTACGGAAGAGCCACCATTGTCAGAAGAGATTAGGAGAAGCGGTGTAATTATAATTATGAAGACAATTATCAAAAGTTGTATTTTTATTCTGTTGTTGTGTGGCGTTTACAGAGGCATTGCACAGAATAGTAGTACGTTTGTAATAAGCGGCAGGGTTATAGATGTAAGTGATATGGCTGTTGAATTTGCCAATGTATCACTGCAAATGCAAGATTCGGTAAATGTGGCAAATACTTTCACAGATAATAATGGTCACTTCCTGTTGAGTGATATTCATAAAGGTAGATATAAGCTACGTATATCATATTTTTCACAAGAATTATATTCTCAAGATATTGTTATAGATGGTAATATCGATTTAGCCATAATTTCAGTTGATTGCGGTATTACTCTTAATGAGACCGTAGTAACAGCAAAACCCACTTTAAAAAAGGAGGAGGGAGGTATGTTTTGGAGAATATATCTCTTTCTAAATTTGCAAAAAACAGGTCTACATTAGAATTTCTTACAACAGTTCCAATGATAGAGCCAACACCGGATGGGAATGCCCTAAAGATTAGAAACAGAGGGGATGCTACTATCCTTATCAATGGCAAAAAAGTAGGAGGGAATGATGTTGCAATGAGTATGTTGCAATCAATCCCTGCAGAGGAGATAAAGAAGATAGAGGTTATTAAATCTCCCGACAGCAAATACAGCGCCTCTGATAGAAACGGCATCATAAATGTTATTGTTAAAAGGAAAGAGAATGAAGGTCTTAAAGGGGCATTATCCATGAACTATCTCCAATCATTCTACAGTAATCAACATGCTGATATTTTTTTATCACACTCAAAAGGGAGATGGATTATAACATCCGGGCTGCGGTTTAGTAATGATAAATACAGATCAGCAACAGAGAGTACTTAC
>CAVIKQ010000208.1:0-2113 GCA_963643305.1 Eggerthellaceae bacterium | reverse complement strand
GTAATAGATGCTCTGATATCTTTTTCCCACAGCATTGCGTATGGATCCGACAGATATCTTCGCCTTGAACTTGGCATCAGATACGGGTCAAAAGTCCCGGAAAGATTAATGGGGGTATATTTGTTCATTAATTCAACATATCTGAAGTGGTTTTCGGCAGTAGCCATATTAAAGGCATAGTCTAAATCCGGCATAGCTGATACACTTACAAATGCATCTGCAGATATGTCTAACTTACTTCCATTTTTTGCTTTTTTTGTTGTAATTACAATAACTCCGTTTGCCGCTCTTGCTCCGTATATGGAGGTTGCTGCAGCATCTTTCAAAACGGTAATGTTCTCTACATCGTTAGGGTTAATGGTTGAAAATGGATCATTGCCTCCTGAATATCCAGTTATCGGGAAGCCGTCTACAACAATAAGAGGGTCTTTGTCTGTTTGGTCTGTCTGCAATGTTCCCTGTCCCCTTATTATAAATCTTGGTGTACCATCAACTGAATTGCTCGATACAGCCAATCCGGGGATAATTCCGCTTAGTATGCTTGATATGTTGGCGGTTGGTTTCTGAGCAATTACTTCTGCATTTACCATTGCGTATGAACCTGTTGCCCTCTCCTTGGAAATTGTCTGATAACCTGTAATAACTACATTATCAAGTGCAATGGCATCTGTTTTCATTACAATGTTTGCAATGGCATTTTTGCCGGCTGTTAATATAAAATCCTGCATGCCTATGTAGGTAAACAAGAGTTTATCTCCTTCGTTTGCACCAATGGTGTAGCGGCCGTCTACATCTGAAGCAGCTATTTTAGCATTGCTCTTGTTCTGTATGGTTACCCCCGGTAACGGTTCCCCCGTTTCATCTGTAATGACTCCGGTCAAGGTTTTTGCATCTCCGCTGCTTTGCTTTTGGTCGTTGGTCTTAGGGTAAAGAATAACCTGTGTCCCCTCTATAGAGTACGAGAGTTTTGTGCCGGCAAGCAGCTGCTTGAGAAGTGCTCGGATTTCACTTTGGGAGAACTTCTTTCCGTCTGCTGCATTTTTCTCAATTGAACAGGTTACTTTCTGTTCTAAGGCAGATTTTACCGCATTTGAATAGACAAAGTTGTATCCACTCTGTTCTGTTACAGTCTTTAAGACTGTCTTGAGCGGAGCATTGCTGAAATTGATTTTCAGATTCTGGGCAAACAGATTGTTTGATAATACTATAGATATTAACAAACATGCACAAAAGGAGATTATTCCCCTTGCGCAGAATCTCATGATTTTAGTGTCAGACATATTGATCAATTTAGGTTAATAATGCAACTGTTAGTTGTCTTATAATACGCAACCCATTCTAAAAGCCCTATATGTTTTTAGATTTTTACGGCTTTATACACGTCTAACAACTGTATGCTTACCTTTATTTCAGTGTTATAGTATTGTCTTCTATTTGGTAATTTACAGATGCACACAGGTTTAGCATGTGCATAATTTGATGAATAGATTCCGAACTGAATGTCCCTGTTATGGTTTTGTTCAAGACAGAGTTGTCCGTTACCACAAAAGATACACCGTGCCATCTCTCCAACATCTTTATGACTTCCGGTAACGGTGTGTCATCAAAGACAAGTCTTCCCTCTGTCCAGGCTTTTATATTGTCCATCTTTGGCGAACCTACCATTACAGGTTTTTTGTTGGCAGTAATAATCAATTGATTAGCGGGAAGCATATTATAGGTATTTCCTTTTGAAATAAGGGAAATTTTACCCTCGTAAAGAGTGGCCTCTTCGCTGTTGTCGTTAGGGTAGGATTTAATGTTGAATTTGGTACCGGTTACTTTAACTATAAGGTTCTTGTCTGTTGTAACTACCAATGGATGAAGGGTGTCTGTTACAACGTCAAAGAATGCCTCGCCGCTGAGGTGTATCTCTCTTGTCTTGCCTACAAATATGTTGGGGAAGGTGATTTTAGTATCTGAGTTGAGCTTTACATTTGTACCATCGGGAAGGATAATGGCCGATTTCACCCCTTTTTCGGTATAGAAAGTGTTAAGATTTTCTTGCGGAATATTGTTTAAGCCAACCTCTATGTTGCCGTTTTTAAGCTCTGTAAGCAACTCTCTCTTAAGC
>CAVIKQ010000207.1:0-2128 GCA_963643305.1 Eggerthellaceae bacterium | reverse complement strand
GTGCATACAAGTATATCAAAGATGGTAAAGTCATTTATGATTTTTTAGATGAACTGGAGGGTATGACAACAAAAAACAAGCCCAGAATCATATTTTTCGTTAGGTATGATTTGCCCGATAATCAGGAGCACTCAGAACTTCTGGTTCAATATAGTGACCCCAAAACATATCAGACTAACAGTGTTAGGCAATCACGTCTCTCTATCTATTCCAAATCTCCCGACAAGCTGAAATGGCATCTTGTTGTTGAAGATTGGGAACCGGATTTGGAGCTTCCGTTAGAGTTTACAATACCTTACGACATGATTCTTACCAAGGTAGCGGAGTAGCTATAAGCGTAGAGATTATTCCGGATTATTGCAATCCCCTAAAAAATAAGGAGGTGGCGCGTTCTGCGGTCACCTCCTCCGTTTTATTAACTAATAAAACAACCTGTATTACTCTATAATACTATCTATCAATCCATTGTAATCTATCTCCTTGGTAGGATAAACCCAACACCAGTTGTTAAGATCTTCCGGATTAACTGTAACAGCAAACTGAGCGTGGAAACTGCCACCATTTGCAAATGTCTTTCTCACTATAGTATCTTTCCAACGTTTGTAATCAAACCAGTCAAATCCCTCGCCCCAAAGTTCAAATCTTCTGTACAGTTTAACCTCTTTAAGAAGCTCATCCCCTGTTTTATCACAGGTATATTGTGGATTACGCTCTTTGTTAAGTTCTACCAAAAGTCTCTGAGCATCTGCCTCCTTACCTGCTATATGGCAATAAGCCTCCGCCTCTGTAAGGTACATCTCTGCAGATCGGAAATTGTTTATATGGCCTTCACCCGGAAGTGCCATTGCCTGAAACTTAAACTGCATATAGGCATACAATGTGCTTGTACCGTACAATTTAGAACCATAAGTATTCCATGCTCTCTTAGACAAAGTTGAATTAGAAGTCACCTTCCCTGTAGATGTACTAAACTGTTTCAACTCAGCTCCGGTAGGAATCAGATACATCTGCTTTCTAACATCTGTTTCAGGTATCTGATCTATAAGTTCCTTGCTTATAGCACAAGGGTAGTTCCTACAAATGTTCGCATTAGAATTGCTACCTTGGTACGCAAAAAATGCATAATAGTACAAGGTCTGATCGGTAGCGCTATAGCAACTCCATATCCACTCACTGTTAGGTGTGTTGAAACCACCGTCTACATACTCACTGTTGCTCATTAAAGGATACCCGTTTCTTGCAAGAGCCGCATATTTGGCAGCATTTGTCCAATCTTCACGAGTAAGGGCCGCACGTGCATAAACAGCATAGGCAACATTAAGGTTAGGGCTGTAGTTATCACCTTTGTTCCTGTCCTTTCCCGATGCAGTAAATAGTCTTATAGCCTCATCCAAATCTTCATATACCCTTGCATAAACCTCACTAAGTGTTGAGGCTGCCAGATCTCCTGTAGAGAGGTCTAATCTCAACGGCAGACCTCTGCTTGCTCCGTTATTGCTGTCTACCCAGCGTTTGCAATACAGCTGGCTTAGCATAAAATATGAATAAGCTCTAAATGTAAGACCCTGCGCTTTAAGGAATTGTTTATCGGCCTCAAGCCCCGACGCATTCTCCATATTAAGGATAACCGCATTTGCATTGGCAATAAGCTTATAATAATAGAACCACGCATAGACCGTTCTTGTATCTGTACTATTCTCATGGTACACCCCATTTATTGTATTCGCCCAACCGGTTTGTGCACACTTCTGAAAATCATTGCCGGGGTAGTTGCCAAAAAAGGTCTTTATAGTACCCTCTCCATTATATCCCTGAGTTGACAAATACTGTCGTGTCATTAAACGGCATATACCGTTAATTGCCAATTTACCATTTTCTGTAGTTGCAAATATAACCCCTGTATCTGCACTCGACTGTGGCTCTGTGTCCAAGAAATCACTTGCACATGAGTTTAATATCAAGAGCAAGCTTAATAGATATAGTATCTTTTTCATATTAATTTCCATTTATATAGTATTCAATAATTATAGCTTGATATTAACACCAGCAGAGAATACCCTTGGTGTAACCAAGTAGTTAGACTGTGAACCGCTGAATGACTGCTGAGGGTTCATACCCTGTCTTGCAG
>CAVIKQ010000206.1:0-2130 GCA_963643305.1 Eggerthellaceae bacterium | reverse complement strand
CCTGTAAGTGACGCAACTGTAGATTATAGAGTGTACAACTATTCTGAACTATACCCGGTTGCCACACTCAAAACCAACAAGAAAGGGGAATGCTCCCTAACTATAGGAGATGGAGATTGGGTCTTTTGGGCAAGCAAAGGGGAGAAGTTCAACTACATAAAGGGTAATCCTGCCGGCAAAGATGTTATAGAGATAAGGTTAGAGAGAGACAGCAATAATGTTCTAACGGATACCCTAATGATTGTACCCCCTGCCGGACATGCGTTTGCATTGAGCGTGAGCGAAAAGGAGAGGGATGAGAATGACCGTATGTTGGTCAGGGAGGACTCTGTTAGGGCAGCTTATGCCTCTACCTTTATACAAAAGGAGAGCTCTTCTATTTTGGGAGATTGTTTTGGCTACGACAACAGTAAAAAAGAGCGTCTGTGGCATCTGCTCCAACACTCTTACGGGAATTATGGGCAGATAGTGGACTTCTTAGATAGGACGTTCAATGACAAATCGTTGCCACACAACAGAATGGAGATAGCACTGGCTCTGCTTGAGGCCTTGGAGGAGAAAGACCTTCAGGATCTTAAAGGAGAGATGCTTTTCTCTCATCTTCATACGGCAATTGCCAATGGTAAAGAGAACTCTTTGGTGTCATTGCTCTCCAACAGCAGTAATCTGTTTGGCAGCAACATGACAATCAAATATATAATATCTCCACGAATAAGCACAGAACAGCTTGTAAAATGGAGGGATGATATATATAACCAACTGTTTTCTAACGAGTTGATATCAAGTACAACAGATGATAACAATCTGCTCGCAAATGCTATAATGCAGTTTGTAAAGGGCAACATCATCATAGACCCCGCCACCGGGCGTGGCGATGTGCATCTCTCTCCTGCGAGTATGCTAAAGAGGATGAGGGGCGAGAAAAAATCTGCAGATATATTTTTGGTTGCCTGTTTAAGGACAGCAGGCATTCCTGCAAGATTGAATCCTGTAGATGGCAAGCCGCAATACTTTGACGGCGACTGGATTACAAGCGACATATTTGCAGAGTCTTCTGCTGCAGATGGCAACACATCCTCTGCACAGGAGTATGGATGGCTATCGTTAAAATGTAAGGGAGACAACCCTCTCTACTACATAAACTTTACCGTCTCAAAAATAGAGAACGGGCGTCCTATGTTGAGAGATCTTGGCAATTCTGCAGAGGGAGATATGGGCCCGGGCATGAGACTGAACTCTATCTTTGAATCTCCGGTAAAGTTAGATGCAGGCAACTATCTGCTGACTACAGGTAGCCGTAGAAGCGACGGTAGCGTAAGATGCTACCTAAAGATGTTTGAGATAAAGACCGGTGATACAACTGCTCTCTGTTTTGAACTACCTGTTATAGAGGAGTCCTTTACACCGTTGGTTACTATTCCTCAATTGGCAGACTGCCTTCCGCTGCCGAAAGGCAACTACACGGCTGTAGCCATTATATCATCCTCCAACGAGCCTACAAACCATCTGATAAGAGATATAAGTGCAATGGCGGGAGATTTTGAAAAATATCCTGTTGAATTCAGTTTCTTGCTAAGGAACGACACCGAGTTAAAACAGTTTGTTTCCGGCAACAAACGCCGGCTGCCAAAGAACCTTACTCTTAAAACCGATAAAGGGCAAAAGGTTGAATCGCTTATAACATCGGCCTTGGTTTCTGCAGGTCTCATAACGGCAGATGGGGAGGTTCAATTGCCGTTGCTTGTTATGGTTAACAGAAAAGGAGAGGTGGTTTACTTCTCATCGGGATATAGAATAGGCACCGGCTACCAGATTTCAAAATACCTTGTTGCAACAGGTAGTAACGAGTAATCGATACAGCTGTCAAACCTGCTGAACATCTTTATTGTTAAAAGTAAATATTATTGAACTCGCCCCCTTTAAGTTACACAGTATGATATGAATAATGTATCAAAAAAGCGTACTATCATTGATATTACTATCTCCCTATTGATTGCCATTTTGATTGAATGTGCTTTTATGTATTTACGCGCTATCAATCTTGTCTTGTCTGGGATAGTTTTCTTTATCTTATATTCAGTGATTATAGTGATTATTGGTAGTCGTAATAAGAAAAGGGCTGTCTTATAC
>CAVIKQ010000205.1:1610-2132 GCA_963643305.1 Eggerthellaceae bacterium | reverse complement strand
AATTTGAAGACATACGTCTCTCCTTGGACAAGATTCGTAGATGAAAACGGTAATTTTTTACATGTCCAAACATCTAATTCAATCTACTATCCCATCCTTATGAGCGAATATGAAGGGAAAGTGCCTGCCAGTTGGCTCTACAACCCTGTTAAAGATTTAAAATACAGGCATAACGCCACAAAAACGCTAAACTACAGAGTGCATGGCGGCTTTGATTACAAAACTGAGTGGGGACTTGGACTTAGCGCAAAAGGACAATATGAATACGGTAGAACGGATAGTAAAAATATGTATGATGTAGAATCATACTATGTTAGAAACTTATACAACACTTATTCTACATTAAACCCATCTACCGGAATGTACGAATCATTTTTCCCTGTAGGAGGTGTATTTACAGACAGCGGTAACAAGTATGAAAGCTACAATTTAAGGGCACAAGCAGATTTTAACCGTACATTCGGCAAACACAATATCTCCGCAATTGCCGGTACCGAGGTTATCTCTTCTACAACAGATATC
>CAVIKQ010000205.1:1125-1600 GCA_963643305.1 Eggerthellaceae bacterium | reverse complement strand
CAGATATCAACCCATCTGTTACAAGATATGGTTTTAATAAAAACACATATTCCGTAATTTCAACGCCGGACTATGTGACAAGGAGGCCTAATATATTTGGTGTAAGTTCATTAATGCCTTACGCAAGATTAGGCGCATTATCCCAGTTTATTGAGCGTTACTTCTCTGCATACGCCAATGCCAGTTATACATTCAACAACAAATACTCTGTTACAGCCAGCTTCCGTACAGATGCCACAAACTACCAGACGAAAGAGACAAGAGAAAAATTCTCTCCATTCTGGTCTGTTGGCGGTAGCTGGATGGCATCTCAAGAATCATTCTTAAAAGATGTAAAATGGTTGAACAGGTTAAAGATTAGAGCATCTGTGGGTATAGCAGGTGTCTCTGCCGGTAAGAAGAAAAACTCTACAGTTACAACACTTAAAACATATCCTGGAAATATAACATATACCAACAATGAACCATACAGCAC
>CAVIKQ010000205.1:0-1064 GCA_963643305.1 Eggerthellaceae bacterium | reverse complement strand
ATACAGCACAATTGCAATGAGAGGAAATCCATCGCTCACATGGGAAAAATCACGTACTCTTAATATTGGGGCTGATTTTGATCTGTTTGGCAATAAACTCTACGGTAGTATAGATTATTATAACAAATACTCATATGATGTATTGGCCAATGCTACGGTTCCAATCATATCTCAAGGTGTGTCATCTTCCAGTTTTAATAATGCAAAGGTAACTAACAAGGGTGTAGAGATTAATTTAAACAGTAACCTTAGGATAGCAGGTAATTTAAGATGGAACGGTAACCTCAATTTGGCATACAATAGTAATAAAGTACTTGAGTACAATGTAACTTCACAGTCGCCTACATTTAACATGGACTTTTTAGAGGGGTATCCCATAGATGCTATCTCTGTTGTAAAATTTAAAGGGTACACAAAAGAAGGATTTGTAATATTGCAGGGTAAAGATGGTAATGATGACGTGATTGTAGACAGTAAGACATCACATGTGTTAGATCAAATTGAACGTCAGAACGGAATGACATTGGATGATCTGAACTACTTTTATTTCCTTGGTTCATATACGCCAAAATATGAGCTAGGATTTACAAACAGATTCAGTTATAAAGGGATTACACTTTCATTTATGATTACAGGAAGGTTTAATTATTGGGTCTACAAAAATGATATTTTAAAAACCGACATGAATGCCTCATATTTTAGCAAGAGTTTGGATAAAAGTTTTAAAGTGTATGATGAAGGATATGCAAGCCAGAAAAAATATACTGCATTCCCTTTGTACAATGACGAGAATGCCAATACATTTACGGCTGCCAGAGCATACATGTACACATACAATGCGCAAATAAAAAATAAAAGTTCTTACCTAAAAGGAGATCACCTCAGATTGCAGGAGGTATATTTGGGATACGAGCTACCAAAGAGACTGTTAGACAGACAGAACATAGTTAAAGGTGCTACCATATATACACAAGCTACCAATTTAGGAATTATTTACAGCGCAAAGAAAGGCTTTGATCCTGAGTACACCTACGGGAACATAAAACCTTTAAATACATTTACTT
>CAVIKQ010000204.1:0-2156 GCA_963643305.1 Eggerthellaceae bacterium | reverse complement strand
TATGTTGCATCAAGAGATAACGAATAAAATCCTATTCTACCGAGCCAACCAAGATTGGCAATAAAATTCTTCCTTTTTGGGAAATTATGATATGTAAGCACTGTCTGCTGTTTATCTATATCATATATGTCATCCATCATAACAATTGGATTATCTGCAAAATCATACTCCAATGCAACATAAAAATTGTACGGCAGACTTACTCTAAATGCTAATTCGTTCTCTATATATGATTTAAGATTCGGATTCCCTTGTGTATATTCATATTTGTTTACATAGTGAAGAATCGGATCCCTCTCCCTTATGGTCGGATGAACTGTACTGCTTCTAAAATAGAGCATAAAATTAAGGTTATCTGTGGGATGGTAGCTAAAACTTACAGAGGGAAGATATGACCATGGTTTTGCATTTATGTCATCAGTCGCGCTGTTATGCTTGTACAAATACTCACAACGCAGTCCAACCATATAGCTGAATTGCTCTTTCTCTTGACCGGCATTCAGGTATAATGCAGCCTGAGATTCTTTTGTCTCACTTGTTATATCTGCTCCGTTTTTATACTTCGTTGTACCATTATCCCATATAAGAGCATATTCACCTCCTGTCTCTGTTTTTATACCATATTTGAAATTATGTTCGTAATTTGCAGATATATTGGCGGTTTGACTATAAAAAGAGCTATTGTATTCTGTATCGATTCTATTATAAGTGTTATCTTTTAAAGCATATATACTTTCCGATAAGATATTATGCTCCTCTTCTCTCACAGAGGAATAACCTAAATTTACATCAAAACTATTCTTTTCTGTGCCAGAATATTTATAACGCATGATTACATCATGATTATTGTCTTCTGCTGTGCTATTCCCATTGGATTTATCTTTTTCGTAGCCGGTAATATCAAATGTTTCCGGATGACTGTTATCCGATGCCTTGTGTATATACCTATACTGCACGTCAACAAAACTATTATCACTTATTTGATATTTGGGGCTAAGTGTCAACGAGTGTTTTTTTGAAACAAAAAGAGGGCTTTGGCTGTATATTCTTTCATACTCCTTATTTTCTTCCCGCAGTATGTTTTTGTACACCGTTTCATAATAATTTCTTCCATAATCAAAGGAATAGCCCAAATAATTTACCCATCTTCCGGCTTTACTATTTATTGCAACACCGGTGTTGTTTCTGGGTTCTTTATTGATTCTAAAATCGTTTGTGACACGCATATTAATATAATCCTTAACCGATTTTCTTGTTACAATATCAATGACACTTTTAACCTCCCTTGAATATCGGGAAGATGGCATACGGTTAACCGATACCTTTTCTATATCTCGTGGAGATAATTGTGCTAACTCTCCGGGGCGCGGCTTCATCCCATTGATTGTAAATTCAGGTGCACCTCGGCCGATAACTATAATCTTGTCCCCATCTATGGCAAGACCCGGTAAATGAGACAAGAGGGCGTTTAAATCAAAGGCTTGTTCTCTTAGTGTTTTTGGGATTTCGTATCTATCTTCTCCTGCCACAAATCTATATTTCACATCTGTATAGGCGGTAACAGTAATTTCATTCAAATCTACACTGACAGAGTCCATAACCACTGTCCCTATATCAAATGTTTTAGCATCTTTTGGTATCTCTCTGCATATGCTGTTAAATCCGTATGCTTCAATATACAGCAATAATTTGCTATTAGCCGGAGTATTATAATTTAGCCGGAATATTCCCTGCTCTGAATAGCTCCATGCAACCGATATAGAATCTTTGGCGTTCATCACTACCACAGCCGCCCCATCTATACCATGACCTGCCTTGTCTACAAGTTCCCCTGAAACTACATTTTGAGCCGAAACAACAGTAGTAATATTAAATAAGATTATATAAATAATGGTTATCGGCAAGAATTTAACATTGTTACTAATTTTGTTTATATAACTAAAATTCATAAGTATTCTTCAAAAAACTCGTTATTATTATCCCTTTTTGAACAAATATACAATATATTTAGGCAGACGCAAAAAGTATTCTAAGCCTTTTCGAAAGCAGCATACAGACATTGTGCTACTGTAGTCGTTTATTTATATCTGTCTGTTTATCATATATTTGTTTAACTTTCTGCTTCCCGAATGAATACCTAAGATTTATATAATATG
>CAVIKQ010000203.1:0-2162 GCA_963643305.1 Eggerthellaceae bacterium | reverse complement strand
ATCTGGAGCTGTGTTGTAGGAAATGCCAAAAGATGGAAGAATGAGCCTCTCTCTTTTCTGTGCGATGAGCAGCAGGAGAGTGCCCGTATGCTTAATTTTAAGGCTCATATAGTTGAAAAATGCAGTGACGGCTCTTTTAATATTAAGTTTACATGGGAAACAGGCATCCCTTTCTCTAATGTTTTAGATATATGCGGACGTATCCCTATCCCTCCCTATCTTAAACGAGAAACCGAAAAGATAGATTATGAACGGTATCAGACTTTATATGCAAAAATAAAAGGTTCTGTTGCTGCTCCCACTGCCGGCCTCCATTTTACAGAGAATGTGCTAAATAACCTTAAACTGCATGACAATAAGATTGAAAACATCTGTCTTCATGTTGGAGCCGGTACGTTTGTGCCTGTAAAGAGTGAGTATATAACAGAACATAAGATGCACCTTGAACCATTTTCTGTTTCAAAATCCTTTCTAAAAGACTTATTAGAAAGCATAAACCTACGCAAAATAATTGCGGTTGGAACAACATCTACCAGATGTTTGGAGTCTTTGTACTATTTGGGTGTTCATTGCATAAAATATGGAGAACCAAGGGGAGTTGAACAGTGGGAACCTTATAATCACGATACAAAAATATCTGTAAAGGAATCCTTGGGTGCAATCTTAAACTATATGGATATGGCCGGTATGGATACTATTACTGCAAAGACAGGCATTATTATAGTACCGGGATACCGCTTTAAAATAGTGGATATACTCATTACAAATTTTCATCAGCCGCAAAGTACGCTGTTACTGTTGATTGCAGCCTTAATAGGTGAGAGGTGGAGAGATGTTTACCGCTATGCTCTTGAACATGATTTCCGCTTCCTCAGTTATGGAGACAGCTCGGTTCTGTTTGCAGAAAATAAATAATGAGGGGATTACTTAACAAATTGATAATATTTGACTACCTTTGTTAAAAATCTATACATAGATACAGATAATGGATGTTAAAGAATTTGATGATATAAGACCATATAACGATTCTGAGGTTGAGGGAGCTCTTTTACGTATAGCCTCCAATCCTCTGTTTGAAAATATATCCAAATACCTGTTTCCTGCCAAGTCTGCCGATTATCTTAGGAATCTTTTGTTGTCATGTAAGACAACAAAAGATTTTCAGGTAAAGGTAATGTCTGTAATAGTAAGTAAGATTTTGGCCGATACCGCCAAAAAACTTTATGTAGACGGGTTGGAACATTTTGAGGGCAATAGAAAGTATCTCCTGCTCTCAAATCACAGGGATATAGTTTTGGATTCTGCAATAATACAGCTTGTCTTTTATAAATACGGGCTGCAGACAACCCAGATAGCTGTTGGAGACAATCTCATAACATCTTCATTTATAGAAGATATTGCCAGAATCAACAAAATGATAAAGGTAGTAAGAGGGGTAACGGCAAAAGAGCTTTACACCTCCTCTAAAAGGCTTTCAGATTATATAAGACACAGTATTACAAATAATCTTAGCTCTATTTGGATTGCACAGCGTAACGGCAGGACTAAAGATGGCATTGATATTACGGAGCAGGGTGTGCTTAAGATGCTCTCCATGAGCGGTGACGGGGATTTTACACATGAATTTGAGGATCTGAATATTCTTCCTGTGGCAATATCTTATCAATATGAGCCTTGCGATTACCTTAAGGCTTTGGAACTATATGTTTCAAAACGGCAGAAATATGTAAAGAGCGAGGGGGAGGATTTAAGGAGTATATTAACCGGGATTACCCAATTTAAGGGTAATATACATATAAGCTTTACCAAGCCAATTACCAAGGAGGAGATAGAGGTATCCTCTCAGTTAGACAAGAATGAAAGGTTCAAGCATCTTGCCTCTATTATTGACGAAAGGATTGTTCCGGCTTTCAAATTATGGGATAATAATTATATAGCATACGACATGCTGTACAATACAGATAAGTACAGTAATCACTATACAGAGGAGGAGAAACAGGCTTTTGCAAGTTATGTTGCCTTTAAGACATCCCCTTTTGAGGGTGATACAGAGGAGTTTAGAAGGATTTTTTTAGCTATATATGCTAATCCGGTAAGAAGTAGAGGGTGACTAAAAAGTCAGAACAACTCTCTGAGAATTGAATATTTGGGAACAAGGTAGA
>CAVIKQ010000202.1:0-2283 GCA_963643305.1 Eggerthellaceae bacterium | reverse complement strand
GACCTGGCTCCATGTATGTTGCCCTCATCCTTGGAATAGGCATGAACCTGAATGATTCCCTTCTGCCGTTTCCTGTGGGAGCAACCTTATAGTAGCTTGCACTTATGCGGTCATGCAGATAGGAGTTCAGCACTCCGTTTTTAACCATATAGGTCTTTTGTCCCGATACCCCTTCATCATCCCAGTTGCAGCTGCCCCTGTTTGCAAGGATAGTTCCGTCATCTACAATGTTTATACTGCTGTCACATACCTTTTTACCCATCTTGTCAGAGAAGACAGATGCCCCTTTCCTGTTAAAATCAGCTTCAAAAGCGTGTCCCACAGCTTCGTGCAACAATATACCGGAGCCCCCGGCACCCATTACAACCGGCATCATCCCCCCTTTTGGCTGAACCGCTCCAAACAGAATCTCTGTCTTTGCAATCAACTCATCTGCAATCTCATCCATTAACGATTCGCTCAAAAGCTCAAATCCGCATCTGAAACTTTTAGACACAGAACCGTTCTCCCTATGCCCCTCCTTTAACATAACCGCTCCTGCGCTTACAGATATCAGAGGCCTTACATCATAGAATCTCTCCCCAAGGGTGTTATAGAAAAGTATATCCGATATCGAATCTGCAATCCGCGCATTGGCTTTCTCTACATAGCTTCCCTTTCTCCAAATCTGCTCATTGAGATAGTTCAGATATTTAATCTTGTAGGTGACATCTGTATCATCCCACCCTTTTACAAAAGGATAATGGTTCTCTGCCTCCAACTCTCTTGATATTCTAACCTCTTTACAGCTTGCCTTTGGCGAGTTGGCTATCTGAGCCGCTATTTTTGCAGCCCGTAACATACTCTCCAAATCTGTGGTCTCCGAATAGGCATATCCTGTACGCTCCCCTTTCAACACCCTTACTCCAACACCAAAATCTATATTGGAGGCAACAGTACTTATTTTGTTGTCCCTTAGAGCCAATTCATTTGTAATGGTATGCTCAAAATAGAGGTCTGCATACGTTCCCCCGGTACTTAGCGCCTCGGCAAGTACCCTCTCCGCCTCTTTTTCGGTTATTTCAAATATATTGCTCATCAGCTGTCTCACTGTTACATTCTTATGCAATCTATATCTCCCCTTTATCTTTATCTTTATCTTTATCTTTATCTTTATCTTTAGCTTTAGCTTTATCTTTAGCTTTAGCTTTAGCTTTAGCTTTAGCTTTGTCTTTAGCTTTAGCTTTGTCTTTGTCCCTATCTTTATCCCTACTCTGCAACGGTTTCCCCTCTCTTCTTATTTGATTTATTTACAGCTGCGTATGCAAACAGCGCAAAATCCCCTATTGTAGGATCTTGCGGAAATATACCTTTAAGATACTCTGTAATCTCATACGCTGTTGTTATATCTGCAGATCTGCGTTTTGTTATTCCAAGCTCAATTGCAGTGCGGTGAACATGTACATCTAACGGTATAATAAGTTCTGCAGGTGAGATACTTTTCCATAGCCCCATATCCACTATGCCGTCATCTCTAACCATCCACCTGCGCAGCATGTGAATCTTTTTGTTTGCTGCACTCTTATTGCTTTTCTGCCCGAATATCATGCTCCTCATCTCATCGGGAGAGAGAGTTTCAAGAGTATTATTATCTGTATAAAACTGCTTTAAGTTGGCGCATATCCCTGCAAAGTCGCACCACTTTATGGTACGGTGCAGACTATCGTTGCAACTCTTGTAGCTGCCCATCATTACATACTCATAAGGTCTCCATCTCATCTCCTCCATTGCTCTTGTAATGTCTCTAACAATCATATCTCTCCTTCCCCATGCAAGATGTGCAGCTATAACTGCCGCTATCTCAACATCTTGCAGAGACACATCATAATCTTTTGGAACAGTGAGACCCAACGCGGCTCCGGTACTCTCCTTATGGCTGAGCAGCATATAAAAATGTTTTGGAAATATGATTGGGTCTGTTGTAAAATATACTGCCCTGTTATACTCCTTTGCAAGCCTTGCTATGGTATTTTTTATCTCCTGCCCGTTCATGAGCCCAAATATTAAGTTAACACACAATTCTCCGTTGAAACAAAAAAGAGAAGCTGACTAAAAAGGCAACTTCTCCATATAAACCACCCATTAAATGATATGGACTATTTATTCTTTTTGTAACGGCTGTAGAACTTATCAACTCTACCGGCAGTATCAACAAGTTTCATCTTACCTGTGTAGAAAGGATGAGATGTATTAGAAATCTCAAGTTTTACAACCGGATAGGTTACTCCGTTAACCTCTATTGTC
>CAVIKQ010000201.1:0-2315 GCA_963643305.1 Eggerthellaceae bacterium | reverse complement strand
GAGTAGGAGAGAGAGCCTGTTCCGGGAGACATAAGGTTAGAGTAGACAACATCGTACATCTTGCCTCCCAACTGGTAGTAGAAGTTCAATGAAAGGGTAAATCCCTTATACGCCAAATTGGTACTTATACCTCCCGATATTTTTGGCATGCTCTTTCCGGAATATGCATATTTGGCCTCCTCTATATTTGTGGTGTATTTATTACCATCTATCTCTACCAAATTTTGTGAGGTTGTAAGGAATTCATCCTCCGGCAGGTAAAGGCTGCTGCCTGTTGCAGGATCAACTCCCATCCATTGGCGTAACCAGAACTCATATCTCGAATGACCCTCTTCAACCTTATGGACACCGCTCTTGAACGGCTCAACAGGCAGTTTGGTAATCTTGTTCTCTATATGTGTTGCGTTAAAGCTCAAATCCCATGTGAAATTTTTCTTTGTGAATATGTTTCCGGTAATCTCAAACTCAATACCCCTGTTATACATTGTGCCGGCATTCATATCCTGAGTTGTAATACCGGCAGAGGGTGACAGAGGAATTGAGAACAACAGGTTGTCTGATTGCCTGTTAAATAACTCAATGCTACCCTTTATCCGGTTTATGAAACTGAATTCCAACGCTACATCAACATTCCTCGACACCTCCCACTGGAGATCTCTGTTACCTAAGGAACTCTGGATATATCCTGCCTCTTCTGCATTCTGGGAATTCTTGTAGGTTGCTCTCCAAGGGTAATAGCCGCCTACGTCATCGTTTCCAACCTCTCCGTAAGATACCCTAAGTTTTAGCATGTCTACAAATTTTACATTCTTCATAAAGTTCTCCCTGTCTATTCTCCAGCCACCGCCAACAGACCAGAAATTACCCCATCTCGACTCTTTGTAGAAACGCGATGATCCATCTCTACGGAATGAGCCTGATATGAAATATTTGCTGTCGTAGTCATAGTTTAATCGGGAAAGATAACCCTCTGTTGCATATGAGCTTGTGTATGAAGTAGGCACAGTGTTTACATTTGTGTAGTTGCTAAGCTCGTAGTTGTTATAGAACTTCTGGTCTTTCATAGATGCTGAGAGATAGTTGTATTTGTAGTCGTAGCTCTCGTGACCAACCAGAACATCAACATGGTGTTTGCCTATATCCTTATTGTATGTCAGCAGTTCGTTAAATGTCCATGTTGTTGTAAATGAATTGCTTTTTGTGGCATTCCCGGTATTCCCCTTCTCAGGATACACAATTGAAGCCGAGGATGCAAGGTAGGCATTTGCCCCAACGCCACCGTTAAAGGTGAACTTAAAGTCCTTTAGGAATGATACCTCTGCATAGACTTTGCCGTTTATAGTATTGCGTTTGTAGCCGTCATATCTCTCTTGTAGCTCTTTTGCAGGGTTATTACCTGATACATAGTCTCTTAGAGGAACAGATACCCCGCCTACACTGTAGCCTGTTCCAAAATCATATATCTTATCTCCGTTTGTATCGTACAGATATTCACCGGTTTCGGGATTATGAAGATGAATAGGGTAGATTGGACCTATGTAGCGGACAAATCTGAAAGGATTTATATTGTTTCCCGATGATTCATTCTGATTTCCGTTGCTCGAACTCATATTTGCCGAGAGGTTTGTTCCAACCTTAAGGAATTTGGTTATCTGAGAGTTTACATTTGCTCTTGCGGTATAACGCTTGAAATCCGAGCCGATTATATAACCCTGCTCCTTAGTGTAGCCTACAGATGCAAAGTAGTCGCTTTTCTCTGTACCTCCACTTATAGATATTGCAGCATCTGTACGTTTGCCTATTCTCTGAATGGCATTGTACCAATCTGTGTCATCTGCCCATTTTGATTTGGCATTTGGATTAACCTCTCCATTACTGTTCAATACCTGATTGTTGGCAACATTAAACGGATTATAGGTAAGATTGTCAAAAAGGTTCAAGGCAGCCTCCTGCCCGGCAACCTCATAACTCTTTCCGTCTCTAACATATTGGTTTCTAAGATTCTCCCAGTACAAGGTAACATAATCGTTGAGACCTACGGTTTTATAGTCGTTGCTTTGCTTTGCAGTGAATCCCTGATTGAACTTGACATTTACATTCAGCTTCTCCTTACTGCCTTTTTTAGTTGTAATCATAAGTACTCCGTTTGCAGCTCTTGAACCGTACAATGCAGAAGAGGCAGCATCTTTAAGAACTGTAAGGCTCTCAATATCATTGGGATTAATGCTGCTTATAGAGTTGTCGTAAGGCATGCCGTCTAATACAATAAGCGGTGTGTTTGATGCGCTTATAGAGCCCAAACCTCTAATGTACAC
>CAVIKQ010000200.1:0-2321 GCA_963643305.1 Eggerthellaceae bacterium | reverse complement strand
CTATAGTTCTAAAAGAGGACAATGACTTATTACAGGAAGTTGTGGTAAAGGGCTATAGAAATGTGTATAGAATGGGGAGTGACGGCATAGTCGCAAGTGTGAAAAACACAGTATTGGAAACTCTTCCCAATGCAAATGCGGTAATTTCACAGCTGCCGTTTTTGAGCGGGCGAGATGGGACTTTTACCGTTTTCGGGAAAGGAACGCCTGTGATTTACATTAATAACAGGCAGCTTATGGACAGCAAGGAGTTGGAACAACTGTCACCTTCAGACATTAAGAGCATTCAGGTTATTACAATGCCAGGGGCACGGTATGATGCAACAGTAAAGGCAGTGATAAAAATAACAACGGAAAAACCTGTTGGGGAAGGGTTGAGCGGAATGGTTTACGGCCAGATAAAACGAAACAGTGTTTTGTCGGGAAGCGAGTATGTATCTCTTAATTACCGCAAAGGGGCATGGGATCTGTTTGGGTCTGTATATTACATACAAAGGCGAAATAAAACGGATTTTGATGCAACACAGGAACTTCTTACAGAGAATAATAAACAAAGACAGATTTACAAGACCTATGAGGATGGCGGTTACAATGATATTATTCCTGTAATAGGGTTAAATTATAATCCGAATTCCAAACAATCGGCAGGGTTACGTTATACTTATGACAACACAAAATGGAGGACGGACGGAGAAAATCTAATAGAATTTTCAGATAATACAGGTAGTAAGACAGTTGACCAACTGCTGCGTTCAAGACAACCCGAATACAGTCATAAGGTCAATGCCTATTATAACGGCAATCTATCAGAAAAGATAGCTCTTAATATCAATACAGATTGGGTAAAAGGTGATGATGAAGAGATAATGGATTCACACTATGCAGAAGCGCCTGAAGATATCCTGCGTACTCAATCCACCCGCGATTATAGTTTGTATGCTGTAAAGGGTGTACTGTCATATATGTTTGGGCCGGGTGTATTGGAGGCAGGTGCGAATATACATATACCCGTTTTTTGCAGACATATAACATCAACAAATCAGAACTCGGTATAGACAATTCTATTGATAAGGCGATACAGAATAGAGGTGCACTGTTTCTCACTTATCAGGCACGATTGGGTAAATTTGGCGTTTACGGGGGTGTACGTTATGAGAGTATAGATATGGATTATTATGAAAATAATCGGCTGAATGAGGACCAATCAAAGAGATACGATAAGTTTTTTCCCAATCTGGCAGTCTTGTATGTAGCTGAAAACATGCAAATGACATTAGGATTTGAAAGAAAGGTTAATTATCCGAGCTACGGACAATTGCGCAGTAATATACAATACAGTTCACCTTTTTTGTATGAAAGCGGTAATCCAATGCTGCAACCGAAAATAGAAAACAGTTTTTCTTTAACGTTTGTATGGAAAAATATACAGGCAATGGCCGGTTATACAATCAATGAAAATGATATATTGAGTTTTGTACAGCAGTTCAAAGACCAGCCGATAGTGTTGTTTCGCCCGGAGAATGTAAGACGAACTAAAAACGCCAATTTTGGTATTTCGTATACTCCGGCAGTAGGGGTATGGCGACCACAGATAGAATTTGGAGGAATGTGGCAGTGGCTCAATATAGAGAATGAAAATGTAGAGTATAAAAGACCTATGTTCAGCGGTAAATTCAACAACACATTTTCGCTGCAGAGAAATTGGACATTCCGTATTAATATGGATGGGCATCTGAGAGGATGCAGTGGTATAACATTTTTGAAACCATCGTGGGGCGCAGATTTGGATGTGTCAAAACAAATTTTTAATAACCGATTGACAGTTAATGTGTCGGCTAATGATATATTTAAAACCAGAACCAAAAAGTGGGAGATGAACTATGGTAAAATCCATTTATGGTATGACAAAAATATAGACAGTCGTTCAGTTACCGTAACGATAAGGTACAGATTCAATAGTACAAACAGCAAGTATAAGGGTGAACAGGCAAGTGATGAATTAAACAGATTATAAGATTAAACATAACGGCAATGACTAAATTCCCTTTTATTCGCCAACCTGACGCTATGGATTGTGGCCCGGCCTGTCTTGGAATGATAGCTATGTATTACGGTAAAGAGTATGACATAAACGGATTGCGGCAGAGTTCATTTATCGGCCGTGAGGGGGTCTCTTTGCTTGGTATTAGCAGAGCTGCGGAAAATATAGGTTTTCGTACCATTGGTGGTCGGATTACATTTAAAGATTTGGCGGAAAAAGGTGTTATGCACTTTATCGGGAAGAAATAATGTAATTGATAATTATTTGATAATAAATAGAT
>CAVIKQ010000199.1:0-2344 GCA_963643305.1 Eggerthellaceae bacterium | reverse complement strand
ATACTTATGAGTATGCCGCATACAAGGCTTAGAAGGAAATTCCCGTTTATGTGCCTCCAGAATTGAGCAAATTTACCGGTAAACAGCAGTTTAAAAGAGTGCAGGTTTACAGATTTTATTGAATTTACCAATTCTCCGTAAATACCCATCAAAAAGGCAATTGTACCACCACTTACACCCGGAATAACATCGGCGGCTCCCATGCATACGCCTTTAACCGTAACCGATAAATAATGAGAAATCTTATTCATAATATTTCACTGGCTTAAATAAAAAATAGGAAAATTTCTGCCCGTTTCCCGATGATTTATGATGCCGAAGTGATTATCTTTAAGTAATCTTGCAACCGTTTAAACATCTCAACAGCAGAATATTTTGTGTTATCAGGCTGTTGAAGTACCAAAGTGAAAAGGTTATTGTCAAATCCGTTACCCAAAGCAACCCTGAAACCGCTATTTTCCAAGCGACAAATATAGTGCAAAGTATAATTATTTGCACCATTAAAACAGATGAAAATATCCGGCTTTCTACCTGTAAACTCATTAATAACACTGTTTTTTGGTATGCCAAGCCAGTTTATATCTGTCTTCTCTAAAAAGTCTAAGTTCTGATTGTATATTCTATGCTTAGAAAAAATCCTCTTTTCACCTTCAACCACCAACCCTCTGTAATTAACTCCCGATTTGTCAAGATATGCCAACAGATTAACAAGCTCCTCTGCGCTTTGTGCAGAATCCATAAGGTATATAAAAGAGACAGATGTTATATGCGACCAATCTGTGTAATGCCCCTCTGTAACAGCAGCACCGACTGCACCCTTTTCCTTTCTAAACAGTTTTTTTATAAAATTTAGCATAATCAACAGATAAATGATGGCAAATTTACAAAAATCCGGCCAGACTAAGCTGTTATTTATGTATATTTGCGTTTCATTTTTAAGATATGAATGCTATTGACACTAATATAACACTATACGATTTATACACTGAATCCATTAAAAAATTTGCAGACAACAGGTCTTACAGCATTATACATGGAGAATCCCTTACATACAGGCAGTTTGGAGAAAGAGTAGAAGCTCTGAAATCTGTTCTTCGTGCAAATGGGGTAAAAAAAGGATACAAGGTTGCCATTTTAGGGGCAAGTATGCCCAACTGGCCCGTTTCATATTTTGCAGTAACAACAATGGGGGCAATTGCAGTTCCGCTCCTGCCAGATTTTACAGCCTTTGAGATTGCAAATATATTGGAACATTCATCCACTACGGCAATAATCGTTTCTAAAAGACTGATATACAAGCTCTCAGATACAATAAGAGAGAAGATGGATATAATATGCAGTATGGACACCCTTAACCTTTTAAAGGTACCGTCTGACAATATCCTGTATCCATCCTCATCAGATAGCATAAGTTGCGAGGAGAATAAAGAGGAGCACACACCGCTCCCAAGCGATTTAGCCTCTATTATTTATACATCGGGAACATCGGGAACATCAAAAGGGGTTATGCTTACTCACTCCAATCTTTGTTCAAACCTGCAGATGTGTTATAATCTTTACCCTATAGATGAAAATGATATCTTCCTGTCATTCCTACCACTTTCCCATGCTTACGAATGTACTCTTGGCATGATGTATCCGCTCACAAAAGGCTCCTCTGTGTATTATTTAGATGGGGCACCTACCCCCTCTCTGCTTATGCCGGCACTTATGGAGGTAAGGCCCACAATAATATGCAGTGTGCCGCTTATTGTTGAAAAAATCTTCAAGAATAAGGTTAGGCCAATGTTTACCAAGAGCTGGACAATGCAGTTTCTCTATTCAATAAACATTGTAAGGAGAATGCTTCATAAGTTGGCCGGTAAAAAGTTACTTAAACTGTTTGGAGGAAGGTTAAGATTCTTTGGTATTGGCGGTTCTAAATTAGACGGGGCTGTTGAGCAATTTTTAAGGGATGCAAATTTCCCGTATGCTATTGGATATGGACTTACAGAGTGTTCTCCGTTAATTGCCGGAATGGTAGACAGAAGGGCTTTTCAGTCTACAGGACCTAAATTAGATGGTGTGGATATGATAATACATGAACCTAATGAGGCAGGTATTGGGGAGATATGGGTAAAAGGTCCGAACATTATGAAGGGCTACTATAAAGATCCGGTAAAAACAGAGGCGGCATTCAGCAACGACGGCTGGTTCAGGACAAAGGATCTTGGCAAGTTTGATAAAAAAGGCTACCTGTATATAAAAGGTAGGGTAGACAATATGATAATTGGCGCCAACGGAGAAAATATCTATCCGGAGGAGATTGAAGCTATAATAAACGACAATGATTTTGTATTGGAAT
>CAVIKQ010000198.1:0-2405 GCA_963643305.1 Eggerthellaceae bacterium | reverse complement strand
AGCAGAGGCAAACTTGTTTGAGCTATGCCATGGCGAGGAAAAGCTGCGCGGAAGCAAACCTATATATTGTTCTGTAAAAGATTATCAGGCATTGCAAAAAAGAGAGCAACCCAATCTTACAGGTTACTCTCTCTTTGTCAAGCTCTATTCATCAGCTCTAAAGCAGTGTATTACGGGCGTCCCGGCCCACCGGGGTTATTGCCTCCCGGATTGTTTCCCCCTCCTTGCGAATTTCCAACAGTTGTCACTACGCTGTTTACAGTAAAGCTGCCAAGCGATTCTCCGTTGCTCCATGTTCCACCGGAATACCACTCATACCAGCTGTCAGATGCTCCCGATAGTGCTCCACCCCCACACAAGGTATATGTCCCCTTTGTCAATGCAGGAGAGCTGAAGAAGAGAGACATGCCGTTCATCTGTCTTGGAAGCACATAAGACAAAACAGACTCATTAGAACTGTTTACAATGTTTATCATTGCCCCTTTTACAGCAGATATGCCGTTGTAGATAAGAATGTTCTGACTGCTTGATGTTGAAGGTGATACAGCAGAACCTCCTGTGCCTATAAGAATACCGCCCGTAACCTTGATCTTGTCCGATGCATCACAGTCAAACCCCTCCTCGGGAGCATTTGTTCCGGAAGATATTACTAAACCTCCATTAAGATTAAGTGTCCCGTTTGAATCTATACCATCATTATTTACCGCATAACAGTAAACTTTTCCTCCATTAATTGTAATCTCCTCCGCTGCGTTCATGGCATCATCATAGGCATATACATACACCTCTCCGTCATTTATTACCAATGCAGCCTTGCTTTCAATACCCTCGGAGCCGTCACTCACACCTGTTACCGAAACATACACCTTACCGTTGTTGATTGTAATGTTGCCATCTGCCTTTATCCCTTTGGGCGATGAGGTAAGATTGTTGGTGTAATAATATTTTCCACCGGTTGTGGTAACAGTTACATCACCTCCGTCTATCTGAATATCCTCATCTGCACTAATCCCTTTACCACCCATACCTGTGCTCTTTAAGGTGATTGTACCTGCAGAAATCAGGACATTTTTATCAGATTTTATACATGAAGGAGAAGAGGTATCCTGGTCATCGCTGTCATATTCAGACCCTCCCGATGTATTTAACTCCAATACGCCTCCCGATATCTCTATGTTTTCATCTGATTTTATACATTTTCCGGCAGTTGCAGAGGTATTGGCATATATCAATCCCCCTTTGATTACTACTCCTATCAATTCGTCGCTGTCTCCTTTGACATGAATGGCATTTTTGGCAGCGTTTTCTACTGCAATTGTAACTCCCGGTCTTACATATAGGTATCCATCTGTTACAAGGCCGTGTTTATAGTTTCCGTTTATGACAAGAGAGCCCGTTCCGCTAAAGATAAGATTACCCTCGCTAAAGAAACATCCTTTTCTGTCTTCATCATCTGCTGTGGCTCCGTTAAGATAGTATGTATCATCTGAGTATGAAGATGCATCTGTCAGTTTATTAACGGTACCATCGGTTAAATGTACAAAAGCCCTCTTCTTACATTGGTCATTAATTGCAGGGCCTCTCTTTGATGTTAACTCTACACCGCTCAATGTGAGCTTGAATTTTTTCTCTCCGTAAATCTTAAGCTGTCCATCGCTGCTGCTGCCTTTAACTATTACCTCTACATTCTTTACAGAATTGGTAAGCATGTCAATGGTAACGTAGGCTCCCTGAACATCGTAAAGAATTGAGCTGTTCGTTGTTGTTACTGTTGCGGTAGAGCCATCGTAAGCAACAGTTACTGTCTCTTTAAAACTATTGGCTTCCCAGTAAAAATCCTCGTCTGTGCCAACGGCATCTGAACTTGCATCTGTTGCTGTCTCTCCGGAATATTCTTTGATTGCCGTCTCAAAGGTTGGATAAGTAACATCTGTGATAGTGGGATTTGTCATTGAACCGTTTGAATCTGATGAATCGGGGTCTATCACCTCATTTTCATCCTTACTGCATGAAGAAAAAAGAGCGGCTGCGCATAATAGAAGCACAGCAGAAAAATAGGTAGTCTTCATTTTTTTAACCTTTAAATTTAATAAACAAACAGGTATGGAATTTAGGTTGCGATGTGTTAGGCAAACATTATACCATTTTATCGGGAAGCAAAAAAATACCTGCCACATAAACCAATTAGACTTACGTAACAGGCACCACATGTTGTTTTTGGGTGCAGAAGTAAGAAAGAATCTTTACGAACAGCGTCGATTTATTTTTATTGACAAAATCATCTTTGCCGTCTCTCCAATGAGTTTAAAGTATTTGTAAATACAGTCTTTAATTTTTGTGTAAAATTCTCTTTTACCTCCTGTGGAATATCCATATTATTAACCAGCATATTCAGATGTGTCAGC
>CAVIKQ010000197.1:0-2419 GCA_963643305.1 Eggerthellaceae bacterium | reverse complement strand
CTATAAAACAGATAAGGCAAAAGAACACCAACAAGAAACATGTGCAGGACTTTGTTGAGGCATTCCTAATGACAGTAACCAATCCGGGGTCTATATTTTTAATTCTCGGACTGTTGGCTGCTGTAGGAATAAACATAAACGACAATGCTGTACGCCCCTCCGTTACATTTATACTGCTTGGCGTATTTTTAGGGACGGTAACATGGTGGTTTACCCTCAGTACCGGAATAAATCTGTTCAGAAAAAAATTCCGGATACGCCAGTTGGTAATGATTAACCGCATATCCGGAACTGTTATGGGGGTTCTTGGAGTAATTGCAATGTTCGAGGGTATTATTGAGATTGCAATAAAGTTCATAAACAGATAGCATCTCACCAAGACCTCTTAAAGAAGCTTTTACTTCCCGATAGATGAATATACAAAGCCCAACTGCTCCATCTCTGCAGGATTATAGATATTTCTGCCGTCTATTACTATATTTCCTGTCATTACAGATTTAATATTTTCCCAGTTAGGCAGTCTGAATTGCTTCCATTCGGTAACAAGCACAACGGCATCTGCACCGGTAGCAGCATCATAGATGTTTTTACAATACCCTATAGTATCCTTTAGATAATGTTTCTTTGACTCATTCATGGCCTGAGGGTCAAAAGCCTTTACCTTTGCACCTGCTTTAAGAAGAAGATTGGCTGTAACCACAGATGGAGCTTCTCTCATATCATCTGTTTCGGGTTTAAAGGCCAGGCCCCACAGGGCAATGGTTTTTCCCCGGAGACTGCCATTAAAGGCTTTAAGCAACTTTTTATAAAGTATCTGCTTCTGATTCTCATTTACCCTCTCAACTGCAGATATAAGCTGCATCTCAACACCATGTTCTGCACCTGTCTTAACCAATGCCTTAACATCTTTTGGAAAACATGATCCGCCATATCCGCAGCCGGGATAGAGAAACTTGCTGCCTATTCTGGTATCAGATGCTATACCGGCTCTAACCTTATCTATATTTGCTCCTGTTTTCTCACAAAGATTAGAAAGCTCGTTCATAAAGCTTATCCTGGTTGCAAGCATTGCATTGGCGGCATATTTTGTCATCTCGGCTGAGAAAATATCCATAAAGATTATCCTGTAGTTATTTAGCTGGAACGGCCTGTACAGTTTTTCCATAATCTTTTGGGCTTTAGGAGAATCCACCCCTATTACTATTCTATCGGGACTCATAAAATCTTTTACCGCACTCCCCTCCTTTAAAAATTCCGGATTGGAAGCCACATCAAACGCTATATCAACGCCCCTTGCGTCCAATTCTGCCTGTACAGCATTACGCACCTTCTCTGCTGTTCCAATGGGAACAGTACTTTTGGTTACAAGAAGTGTGTATCTTTTAAGGTTCTGCCCAAATTCGCGGGCAACCTCCAAGACATATTTAAGATCTGCACTCCCATCCTCTCCCGGAGGGGTGCCAACGGCTGTAAAGACAACATCGGCCTTATCCATAAGCGGAGCAAGAGCCGTCTCAAAATGAAGTCTCCCCTCTGAATAATTCTTATGTACTATGGTGTCCAATTGCGGTTCATAAATTGGAATAATACCCTTTTTGAGAGCTTCTATCTTTTCTGAATTAATATCAACACAGGTTACGTTAAGGCCCATTTCGGCAAAACAGGAACCGGTAACCAAGCCAACATATCCGGTACCTACTACTACAACATTCATAATTAATATATTAGCAAATTATTTGAAAGCATGGTATTTATCATACCTTGCCAAGCTACGGCAAAGGTAATATTTTTTTATCTTTGTAGCTGTTTATACAGTCTACTTGGTAGGCCTCAATTTTTTTAACGGCAGATTATTATTAACTATCAAAACCATAAATTATGAAAAGTAAGTTCCTTGCAGAGTTTAAAGAGTTTGCCATGCGTGGCAATGTTGTAGATATGGCCGTAGGTATCATTATAGGTGCTGCATTCGGTAAAATTGTCTCCTCTCTCGTTGGAGATATACTCATGCCTGCTCTTGGTCTTCTTACCGGCAGCATAGATTTCTCCGCACTTCAACTGGTCATAAGAAAAGAGGTTGTAGATGCAGCCGGAGAGGTTATAAAACCGGAGGTTATAATGCACTACGGAGTACTTATCCAGAATATTTTTGACTTTGTCATTGTAGCCTTTGCCATATTCTGCGTAATACGTACAATGAACAAGATTAGCAAGAAGAAAGAGGAGGTTGCTCCGGCACCTGAGCCTCCAAAACAGTCAGAAGAGGCACAATTGCTATCTGAGATTAGAGATTTACTGAAAAAAGAGGAGAAATAGCCCTTTTATAAGAAGTTGTATAAAAAGTGGAATTTCAAGGCTTACTAAACTGAACAAACCGGAGTTTACTTACGTAAATGAGGAGGTGAAGCAAGCTTAACGT
>CAVIKQ010000196.1:0-2442 GCA_963643305.1 Eggerthellaceae bacterium | reverse complement strand
AGCCAGAAGATGTCAGTGATGAAACAATAGATTCATATCTTACTGCCTTGCGGAAAATATTCGTAATTGAGGATATGCCTGCGTGGAATCCCAATTTAAGAAGTAAAACAGCTGTTCGTACATCGGATACGAGGTATTATGTGGATCCTTCAGTGGGTGTGGCTGCTCTTGGTCTTGGCCCAAATGATTTGATTAACGACCTGAATACATTCGGGCTGTTTTTTGAAACAATGTGTGTCCGGGATCTTCGGGTTTATGCAGATGCCCTGGATGGTTCTGTTTATCATTATAGAGACAAGAACGGTTTGGAATGCGATGCTGTGATACATCTGCGCAATGGTTCGTATGGTCTTATTGAAATAAAATTGGGTGGAGAAAAGTTGATTGAGGAGGGAGCAAAAACCTTAATGGCACTTTCAAATATCATAGACACCTCCCGAATGAAGTCCCCTGCTTTTTGTATGGTGCTGACAGGTGTTGGTGACTTTGCCTATAAACGAACAGATGGAGTGTATGTTGTGCCAATTGGATGTTTGAGACCATAAGTTTTAACATTCAGAAGATTAATAGAATAGGAAAGCAGCATTAAGATAGACGTGCAACACAGGCAGGTTAGTCTGTCTGTGTTGCACTTGCTTTTTGATACAGCCTTCTGTTCCTGACGTAGCTAAAGTTGCTACTATTTTTTGGTGTATAAAATTTGTAGCGAGCTACGCCTTAATAAGTCTGCCAATGAGGGGATAAATTTGCAACAGAATTGAAATAAATAAGAGGGAGACTAACACGAGTCCCCCTCTCTTCTTCATATTTGATTTAGCCGGTAATGCAGCTAATCTATTTGATACGTGGACCTGCTGCTACCAAAGCCTTACCGGCCTCGTTAGTGGTGAATTTTGTAAAGTTCTTAATGAATCTTTCTGCAAGATCCTTAGCCTTAACATCCCACTCTGCAGGGGTTGCGTATGTATCTCTTGGGTCGAGGATTGCAGGGTCAACTCCGGGAAGTGCAGTAGGAACTTCAAAATCAAAGAACGGAATCTTCTTGGTAGGAGCTTTGTCTATAGAACCATCCAATATGGCATCTATGATTCCTCTTGTATCTTTAATTGAGATACGTTTGCCTGTGCCGTTCCATCCTGTATTTACAAGGTATGCTTTTGCATTGGCCTTTTCCATCCTCTTTACAAGCTCCTCTCCATATTTGGTTGGGTGCAATGAAAGGAATGCCGCGCCAAAGCAAGCCGAGAATGTAGGGGTAGGCTCTGTAATGCCTCTCTCTGTTCCTGCCAATTTAGCGGTAAAGCCTGAGAGGAAGTAGTATTTGGTCTGCTCTGGTGTTAAGATTGATACCGGAGGCAGAACCCCGAATGCATCTGCTGAAAGGAAGATAACCTTCTTTGCAGCAGGAGCCTTTGAGATAGGTTTTACTATATTGTTTATATGGTAGATAGGGTAGGAGACACGGGTGTTCTCTGTTACACTCTTATCTGCAAAATCTATCTTGCCGTTGGTGTCAACTGTTACATTTTCCAATAGAGCGTCTCTCTTAATGGCGTTGTAGATATCAGGCTCAGCCTCTTTGCTAAGGTTAATTACCTTTGCATAGCAACCACCCTCAAAGTTGAATACGCCATCATCGTCCCAGCCATGCTCGTCATCACCTATAAGCTCACGCTTAGGGTCTGTTGAAAGGGTTGTCTTTCCTGTTCCCGACAGACCAAAGAAGATAGCCGTTTCACCCTTTTTGTTGGTGTTGGCAGAGCAGTGCATAGATGCAATGCCTTTAAGAGGAAGAAGATAGTTCATGTATGAGAAGAGACCTTTCTTCATCTCACCGCCATACCAGGTGTTTATGATAACCTGCATCTTCTCTGTAAGATTAAATGCTACGCATGTTTCTGAGTTTATTCCAAGCTCTTTGTAATTCTCAACCTTTGCCTTTGACGCATTTAGTACAACAAAATCCGGCTCACCGTAATTCTTAAGCTCCTCCTCTGTAGGGCGGATGAACATATTCTTTACAAAATGAGCCTGCCATGCTACCTCTACAATGAAACGTACTTTAAGTCTTGTATTCTCATTTGCTCCGCAGAATGTGTCAACAACATATAGAGGTTTGTTAGAAAGCTCTTTTTTTGCAATCTCTTTAACAACATTCCAAGTCTGTACAGACATAGGTTTGTTATCGTTTTTATACTCTTCAGATGTCCACCATACAGTGTTCTTAGAGGTGTCATCGTAAACGAAATATTTGTCTTTAGGAGAACGTCCGGTGTAAATGCCGGTCATAACGTTAACTGCATTAAGTTCAGTAACCTGACCTTTCTCATAACCTGTTAGACCCGGAGCTGTCTCTGCTTTGTAAAGCTCTTCGTAAGACGGATTGTAAACTACATTGGTAGTTCCCTCTATCCCATACTTTTTTAAATCGTTAATGTTAAA
>CAVIKQ010000195.1:0-2445 GCA_963643305.1 Eggerthellaceae bacterium | reverse complement strand
GAGCGTACTTAAGGTACGTGAGGATTTAAAAATTGAGTATAACACAGCAGTTGCCTTTTTATTCGAATTCTTAACTGTTCATTGAAATTAAAAACTCAGCATTATCCACCGTCTTCTCCAACCTATCCTTCATAAACTCCATAGCCTCAATGCTGTTCATATCTGCAAGATGATTTCTTAATAACCAGATTCTGTTTACATCATCTGGTTTGTAAAGAAGATCGTCTCTACGGGTAGAGGAGAGTGTAACATCAACTGCCGGGAATATACGCTTGTTGGCAAGTTTTCTGTCTAACTGAAGCTCCATGTTACCGGTACCTTTAAACTCCTCAAAAATAACCTCATCCATCTTTGAACCTGTATCTGTAAGGGCTGTTGCCAAGATTGTAAGCGAACCGCCGTTCTCTACATTTCTTGCAGCTCCAAAGAAACGTTTTGGCTTGTGCAGGGCGTTTGCATCAACACCACCACTCAATACCTTGCCCGATGCAGGTTGAACTGTATTGAACGCTCTTGCCAAACGGGTAATTGAGTCTAAAAGGATAACAACATCGTGTCCGCACTCAACCAGACGTTTTGCCTTCTCAAGCACAATGCTTGCAACCTTTACATGTCTCTCGGCAGGTTCGTCAAATGTAGAGGCCACAACCTCTGCTTTAACGCTGCGGGCCATATCGGTAACCTCTTCGGGACGTTCATCTATAAGAAGGACTATCATATAGACCTCAGGATGATTGTCTGCTATTGCATTGGCTATCTCTTTAAGCAACATGGTTTTACCTGTCTTAGGCTGCGCTACTATAAGTCCGCGCTGTCCTTTGCCTATTGGGGTAAACAGATCTACTACCCGGCATGAGATATTGTTATGTCCCTTGTCTGTAAGATTGAATTTCTCATCGGGAAACAGAGGGGTAAGAAAATCGAAAGGAACACGGTCTCTTATATATTCCGGGCTACGTCCGTTAATGTAATTTACCTTAACCAACGGGAAATATTTGTCCCCCTCTCTTGGCGGCTTAATCTCCCCCTGAAGCGTGTCTCCGGTTTTGAGGCCAAAGAGCTTTATCTGAGACTGAGAGACATATATATCATCTGGAGAATTGAGGTAATTATAGTCTGAAGATCTTAAAAACCCATATCCGTCTGGCATAATCTCAAGTACACCGCTTGCCTCAACAACCCCCTCAAACTCTATCCTGGATGTCCTCTTCTCCCTCTCTGTATATTCATATTGCTGTTTATCCGACTGGTATTCTGCACCGGCCCTGATGTCGTCATCTGCTGCCTCTACAGGCTGACCACCGGAGATATTGTTGGAACCGCCCATTCTGGCACGTTTCCGCGCAGGATTACCCTGACTTGCATTTATCCCTTTAATCCCCTTAACCTCTCCTAAATCCTGACTGTCTGTATTAACCTCAGGTTCATCATCCTCAATTACAGGGAGCATATCATCTACTCTTCTGTCAGATGCATCAGCGGGCACCATTACAGAGGCTGCTTTTGGTTTTCTTCCACGCTTGCCCTTTACAGATTGAGGCTGAGGCTTTTCTGTCTTTACATCTGCTGTGGCGGTTGCTGTGTTTTCTGCAGAAACCTCCCGGCTGCGCTCATCTGCAGCCTTGTCTGTTGCTGTTGCATTAAAGTTGTTGGGATTCTGTTTCTTAGGGGGTCTGCCTACCCTGCGTTTCTCATTTGTCTTGTTGTCTGCAACCTCTGCAACAGGTTTATCTGCCTTAATCTCATCTGCTGCCAATGGTGTGGGAACAGCAGAAGCAGGTCTTACAGGTTGTTTTATCCTCTCTCTCTGCTTTCTCATAGGCCGACCTACACCCTGAATGGCCTGTTCATCTAAGATTTTATAGACCAGATCCTCTTTTGAATAAGATTTTATCTTTGTAATCTTAAGATTCTCCGCTATAGCATAAAGTTCATCCAAACTTTTATTGCTTAATTCTATTATATCGTACATTAAATTATATATAATGGATAAATCTATTTTACTGCTATAACCTCTATCTCCACCAATGCGTTCTTTGGTAAAGCTGCTACCTGAAATGCTACTCTTGCCGGATACGGTTCTTTAAAATATAATGCATATACCTCGTTCAAAGCTGCAAAATTTGCCATATCCGAGAGATATACATTTGTCTTTACCACATCGTTAAAGGAGTATCCACCCTCTTCTAACACATATTGCAGATTTTTGAACACCTGATGAAGTTGCTCTTTTATTCCTCCCGGAACAAACTCGCCGGTTGTGGCATCTATTGGGAGCTGCCCAGACACATAAATGGTTTTATCTGCTATAACAGCCTGACTGTAAGTACCAACGGCTTTTGGCGCTTTTGGACTTGCTACAATTTTTTTCATAAAATATAATTAATCTAAAATTTTTAAACCGCTTCTGATTCTTATTTAATAATGGCAACGCTCAAAACAATC
>CAVIKQ010000194.1:0-2520 GCA_963643305.1 Eggerthellaceae bacterium | reverse complement strand
AATATATTTGCCGTTCTTAAAGAAGACAATAATATCATCAATATCAGAGCAGTCGCATACATATTCTGCATTATCGTCCTTTTTAAGATCCATTCCAACAAACCCCTCTGCACGGTTAATGTACAGCTTGGCATTGTTTACAGCTACCTTTGTTGCCTCAATTGTTTCAAAATTTGAGATTTCCGTGAGCCTTGGATATTTGCTGCCGTACTTCTCTTTAAGCCTTAAGAAATAAGCAATGGTATAATCTGTAAGATGCGCAATATTGTAGTTAACCTCCCTCATCTCATCTTCAAGACCTTTTATCTTTTCATCCAATACCTTTGCATCAAACTTGGAGATCTTCCTTACAGGCTTTTCTACCAATTTAACAATATCATCCATTAGAATAGGCCTCTTTAGAAGATTCTGATACTCCAGCATCTCTTCAAATACCTGTTGTAACTGAGCTTCCCAGCTCTTGGCCTCCTGTTCTAAAATCCTGTATTTCTTGTTTTCAAAGAACAGCTTCTCCAACGATAGATAATGCCAGCTGTCATTCAGCTCATCTAACCTTATCTCAAGCTCCCTGCGCAACAGATACTTTGTATGGTCTACAGAGAAGCGCAGAATATCATCTACCCCAACAAAATGCGGATGTTTGTCCATAATTACGCAGGAGTTAGGGGAGATATTCACCTCACAGTCTGTAAAAGCGTACAGGGCATCAATCGTTTTATCGGGAGATATATCATTAGCCAAATGAATCACAATCTCTGCTGTAGCGGCTGTATTGTCATCAACCTTCTTAATCTTAATCTTCCCCTTTTCGTTTGCCTTTATGATTGTATCTATGAGGGTTGTAGTATTCTTTCCGTATGGTATCTCTGTTATTACCAATGTCTTTTTATCTGTTTTGGTAATTCTTGCCCTTACCTTGAGCACACCACCGCGAATCCCTCTGTTGTATTTTGAGCAGTCTATAAGTCCGCCTGTAGGAAAATCGGGATAAAGCTCAAAACACTCCCCTTTAAGATAAGATACAGCAGCGTCTATGAGTTCGTTAAAATTGTGCGGCAGAATCTTTGATGCCAACCCAACTGCAATACCCTCAACACCTTGCGCAAGAAGCAAAGGAAACTTTACAGGCAGATTCACCGGTTCGAGATTACGTCCGTCGTATGAGTTCATCCATTCGGTTGTCTTTGGATTGAATGCAACATCCAAGGCAAACTTGCTCAACCGCGCCTCAATATAACGTGGAGCAGCAGCTCCGTCTCCTGTAAGGATATTACCCCAGTTTCCCTGACAATCTATGAGCAAATCCTTTTGCCCTAACTGTACCAAAGCATCACCTATAGAGGCATCTCCATGAGGGTGATACATCATGGTCTGACCAATTATATTGGCAACCTTGTTATATCTTCCGTCATCTATATTCTTCATTGCATGGAGAATACGTCTTTGCACAGGCTTAAGCCCGTCTGTAATGTGAGGAACAGCCCTCTCCAAAATTACATACGAGGCATAATCTAAAAACCACTCCTTAAACATACCGGTAAGGCGGTACTTGTTCTCCCCCTCCAGTATCAGCTTTCTGTATTTGCCAACATTGGTATCTGAGTCACTCTCCTCAACCGGAACCTCCTTTTCAAGCTCCGTCTTCTCAGCCTCAGTACTGCTTACGCCTTTATTGGCATTGTTCACCTCTGTATCTCCGTCAAAAATCTCTGTAGAATCGTCTGGTATCTCTTTTATGCTCATGTGAAACTATTTTCTGTAGCTGCAAAGATAGCGAATTAAGAATTTTTTGCCTCTCTTTTGCCATAAAAAAATGCTACGCAATGCGGCAGTTTTGCTTTGGCCGCACAAGCTACTCCTTCTCGGCAAAGTTCCTTACTTTCGTGCAGAAGGTATGAGAGGAATACACCATTCGAGATGTTGTAAAGCCAACAGACATATCAGAGAAAAGACTTTGCAACGGTTATCCGCAGACATGAAGAACGACTACCCAGAAATAAAGGAATTCTCGGTACGTAACATGCAGTGCATGATGTAGTTCTTTGGTGAATACAACCAAGAGCTTACGATGGAGCGTGGTTTATCCAAATTACAGTTTGTACAAGAATTGGGCAAACGCCCAAGTGGAGTAACAAAGTGGCTAAGCGTGCAGCAGAATTTTACGATTAAAACAATATCGTTGCTTTCTTCATTTTTTTAGGAAACGTTGATAAGTATTAGTAAATGAACCTACATATTATATTTGTCTATAAAGAATAGGGTGTTTGCTTCTCTATTTTTATAGGAATATATGAAAGTGTGATTTTAATCAAAGAAAGCGTCAATACAATAAGAGATTGACGTTTTGTTGCGTATTTTTGCACTTGGATTGAGGTAACTCTTTCCAAGATATTGGTTAGAAACAACAGATAGATTTTTCAAAATTGATTTTGGAGACCTTAAACGATTGCATCCTAATGCTGAAAATTCTTCCGATATATCTGTATCAGAAAAGTGGTAGAATTTAGGTGTGCATTAGCC
>CAVIKQ010000193.1:0-2546 GCA_963643305.1 Eggerthellaceae bacterium | reverse complement strand
GAACGATTACTAATCTGATTGTCTGAAACATAATAATCATAGGTATCTTCTTTATGGTACATCTTCTCTCCATAGATGTAATTTGCCCCCACTTTGATAGACATCTTGGGTAAATTGAGATATGCTGTGGTATTCAGGGCATTTGAAAATTTCCCCTTTGAGCCGACTCTATCCATAAGATCAATACCCCAAATATCTTGATAGGAAGTGGACGTTGTGATAACAATAACAGATGAGGTGTTTACTCCATATCTACCATTAGGGGTTCCTAACACCTCTATTTTTTTTATTTCGGACGACTTTATGTTCTGTATTTCATCAACATTTAACACTTTACGACCATTAAGATAGATATTCGGAGTCCCTTTGCCTAAAATTACAATCTCATCCCCTTGAATAACAACACGAGGAATTTCCCTCAAAACATCCATGAGTGTCCCAATATTTTCTAAGGAACTTCCTTTGACATTTACCTTAATGTTATTGGCCTTGCGAGAGATCCTTTTCCCTTGAACAACAACCTCATCAAGCTGCACAGAGTTTATATTCAAACACAGAGTGCCTAATTCTATCTTCTCCGACCCTTTAGGAACGTCAAAATAAAGTTCTTTGAGTGATGAACCCATATACAAAACTTTCAATATATAACTATCATCTCCAGGAAGGCTAAATGAGACTTCTCCTTTCTCATTACTCCATGAAGAAAGAAGAAGGAGATTTTTCTTTGCATTAAAAATGGCGCAATTAACCCCGTCTATACTTTGCCCTAATGAATCCTTTAAACATAAAGAAACTTTGGCGTCTTGGGCATTTGATAGCGTAGGAAGAAAAACTATAATAACACCTAATAGAATTTTTCTCAGCACATTTATCTTGAGGAAGGATATTCCACAAATAACATCTTTCCACAACACATCTTGCAGGAATGTGCCAAAATGCACGCAATCAAAAACACTCAACAAAAACGACTCATAGCTACCTATGAGTCTCGCTATCTTCTTATTATCCATCTCTTGCATCATAAAAACAAACTGGCTGGTTCCTGTTTCTTGGAGCAATGGTTGGTTCCTGTTTCTTGGAGCAATGGTCGGTTCTTGTTTCTTGGAGCAATGGTCGGTTCTTGTTTCTTGGAGCAATAGTTGGTTCTGTTTTTTGGTGCAATGGCCGGTTACTGTTCCTTAATGCAAGTGTAGCAACAAAAAGCGAATTGGCCAAATTTTTTTACAGTATTTTATTGGGCAGAGTCAAAAAGCATGTGCAACATTACAATAAAAATTTAAAAAACTCATCCTTAGGAGTAGAGAAATTTAATTTTTCGGGAGTTTCCTTTAGCTTGCGTACACTGTAAATTTGGCGTTATACGATCCTGCGCTATTTTCAAACAACAATAGAATTCACAGATTTTGTTTATCTTCGCATCCCTATTTAGTTAACCATTAACACCCCACAAATGAAATCTATCATAGGCATTGGCAATGCACTCACAGATATTCTTGCCATTCTTCCAAATGACAACCTGCTAAAAGAGTTTCACCTGCCCAAAGGCAGCATGCAGCATGTAGATGAGGCTACCGGAGAAAAAATCTGGAACACCCTAAAACCAATGGGGGTACAGTATGTGGCAGGAGGTTCTGCCGCAAACACCGTTACCGGAGCCGCAGTATTTGGAATGGACTGCAGCTTTGTTGGCAAAGTTGGAGATGACGAGCTTGGTTCACTCTTTAAGGCAGACCTCGAAAGGAACGGCATTAAAGCCAATCTGTTAAAAGGGCATGCAGCAAGTGGCAAATCTATGGTATTCATAACCGCCCCCAACGCAGAAAGAACCTTTGCAGTCTATTTAGGCTCTGCCATTGAATTGGTAGCAGAGGATCTTAACATAGAGATGTTCAAAGGGCACGCCTACTTTCATATAGAAGGGTACCTTGTACAGAACCAGAGCCTTTTAAGACGCGCTGTAGAATTGGCAAAAGAGGCCGAATGCATAATCTCCTTTGACATGGCCAGTTACAATGTAGTTGAGAGCAACGACACATTCCTGCACGACATTGTAGAGAACTATGTAGACATAGTCTTTGCCAACGAGACAGAAGCAAAAGCATTTACAAAAAAGGAACCGCGCGAGGCGTTAGACGACATAGCTTCTGTATGCAAGATTGCGGTTGTAAAGTTAGGGCCGGAGGGTTCTATGGTAAAGAGCGGAAACGAATATTATAAGATAGAGGCATGGCCGGCAAACACCATAGATGCCACCGGAGCAGGAGACATCTACGCTGCCGGATTCCTCTATGCCCACTCATACGGCATGCCTATAAAAACATGCGGAGAGGTTGGCTCCATTATATCTGCCAAGGTTGTAGAGGTTATAGGCCCCAAAGTAGATATTCCAAGATGGAAAGAGGCCAAGAAGGAGATTAGAGCACTTATGGGCATTAAAGAGTAGAAACAAGGGTAACTTTTTTAGTTACCCTTGTTTCAATTAAGTACCCCTTTATAAAAAGTTGTATAAAAAGTGGAATTTCAAGGCTTGTGCAGCTGAACAAACC
>CAVIKQ010000192.1:0-2596 GCA_963643305.1 Eggerthellaceae bacterium | reverse complement strand
TATGCGTTGTTGCTATGTCTAGTGGGACAGTATGGCAGGATTCCTTTAATGTTGGGAATGAAGATGCTTGTTTAGCGGTTTCACAGGCACAAGGGAGCTATTATGTTATAATATCAGTAGCAGGTGCGGCGTACGAGGGATACTATTATTTATAACAAACTATTTAAAATTACTTTAATATTATTATATAATTATGAAATTTAGCAAGAAAAAATCTGTACTTATCTGCATGATAGCTGCCAAATGTTTTATAGGGAGCCTGTATGCGCAGACATCTCTGTTGGGGAGTGTGACAGATATAAACAACAAGGCCGTATCGGGAGCTGTTGTGATGGCTGTAAATGGGAGCGGTATTATGGGGGCAACAACTACTCAGAGTAATGGGGAATTTGCATTAAGTGTTGCTGTTACAGACAGTCTTACCTTAAATATTTCTCATCTGCAATTTGAAGACTATTCTATTGGGGTAAAAACGGGAGATAAGAGACGCATTGAGCTTGGACAGATAATTCTGTATGAAAAGAATTACACCTTAGGAGAGGTGGTAGTTACGGCTGATTTTGTAAAACGTAAAGGGGCGAATACAATAGTAAGCGTTAAGAATAATCCGCAGGCCAAGAATAAGAACACGTTGCAGTTTATTAGTAACCTGCCCGGGATGGACGGTCTGCGGATTAATGGCAAGGGGATTTCAAAAGTATATGTAAACAACAGGGAACTAAAAATGAGCCCGTCTGAACTGTACCGTTATCTTGCCGGTCTTAGGGCCGAGGATATCAATACAATCCAACTGCTGCCTAATGGAGGGGCAAGATATTCGGCAGACCATAAAGGAGGCATTATACGTATTAATCTGAAAAGGGGAGGAACGGAGAATTTATCGGGAAGCATATCATTACCGGTACAGGCAAATCTGTATGACGGAGCTTTATCTGTAGGACTGCCTTTGTCTGTAAATTATACAAACAACAAAATCTCCTCATATACCTATTTGAGGGGTGATTATTTGCAGAATGAACGTATGGATAACAGCTACGATATAGGGGAGCACAGGGAAAACAACTACAATGAGAGAGGTTTTGCAGATGTAATGTTAGACCAGAGTGTTGTGATTGATTTTAACAAAAGTAATTCGGTTGGTATGGCGGTTACAGGGTTGGTAAAACCCAATGAACAGGATAAAACCAAGGGCAGTTTAAGTGATATAGAGAATGAAAAGTCTTTATATAAGGGTGGAGGGACTCTTACATACAAGCATACTTTTAATAGCAGAGGTTCTAATATTGAGTTTGCCGGAGATTACCTGTACACATATAACGAACATAACAGTATTTATAAGATAGATAATATTGAGACAGAGGCAAATAACAGTATTACTAAAAAGAATACAGGGTCATTTAAGGTAGATGGTGAGTTTGTGCTTAAAGATGAGGAGTCTACCATCAACTACGGATTGTTTTATCTTGGCCTTGGTGCCACGCAAGATTACAGTCAGTATAAGAGATCAAATCTTTTTAAATATAATGAGAGTATTTATGGCGCTTATACGGAATTCTATAAGCCGTTGTTCAATAATCTGTTCGATCTCAATATAGGGTTAAGGTATGAAGGGGCAGCCATTGACTGGAACTATGCCGGGGAGGATGCTGTACGCAAGAATGGAGATGACAGGTTTGATGATATATTTCCTTCTGCCTCTTTAACTTATAATGCCCCAAAAGGAAAGTTCTACTCAACATTGAGTTATGAACGTTTTGTTTCCCGACCAATTATGGCAGATTATGATCCGGTTGTCTATAGGGATGGAGATAATATATTCTATACCGGAGCTACTTCTCTACTACCTCAGTTTGAGAATGTCATCTCCTTAACCAACAGCATAAACAGGTATCATACTTTAAGCTTATCCTATACTTGGCAAAAAGATATTTATGATGTTGTATATCATAAGGAGGGGGATAAACTCTATATATCGTCAGATAATATGGGCTCTTCTGACAAAATTCAACTGTATGCCGATACACGTTTCGATATTATAAAGAAATGGCTTACAATGAGGATTAGCGGAACAGTGGACTATACAAAATACAAACATTCGGTTTATGGTATAACGGACTCTTATAATGCCTCTCTATCTGCTACATTATGGTTGGATATGCCTAAACAGTGGACAATATCATGTTCCGGCAACTATGCAACCCCTACGATTATTCCAACCATGAAAATGTCTGACACTTGGGGAACTAATGCCGTTGTACGAAAGGTATTCAATAACAAATACATTGTATCTGTCATTGCGAACAATCTCTTATATAACAATAAGATAAAGACAGAATCACGCATTAAGGATATCTATTATATAAATTATTTAGAAACTCACTTTAGGACAGTAACAGTCTCGTTTACCTACAATTTCGGTTCGTCAAAACTGAAGTATGTTAAAAGAACAAAAAGCAACTATCAGGTAAAAGAGAGGAGTAGTACCAAATAGATTCATTGCCCCTCCGGCTGCCATGCAAGGAGGGGCAAAAATGCCAGATTGTTAATTAATGGTTTAGTCATGGTTTTTATTAAAATAAAAGTGACTAAATTTGTG
>CAVIKQ010000191.1:0-2625 GCA_963643305.1 Eggerthellaceae bacterium | reverse complement strand
GATATAAAGGGTTATAACACAGAGGAGATTATATTCAATATCTCTCCTCAACCATCTTTTAATAAAAACTTCAAACTTCTTGAGTCTGACCTTAAAAGGAGGATAGAGGAGGGTTATTCTGTTTATATAAGTTCCGATAATCCAAAGCAGTTTGAAAGGTTGCGCAGTATATTTGCCCATAATGAACAGGATGATTTAAGCAAGGTACCAAAGTTTACAGAGTTAAGATATGCTTTATCGGGAGGATTTGTAGATAATAAGGCAAAGGTGTGTGTGTACACAGACCATCAGATATTTGACCGTTACCATAAGATAAAGATAAAGAGAGAGGTTGCAAGAGGGGAGAAACTTACTTTAAATGAACTGAATGCTTTTCAGATTGGGGATTATGTTGTTCATATAGATCATGGGGTTGGTGTATTTGGGGGGCTTGTAAAGACAAACCTGAACGGTAAGGTTCAAGAGGCTATAAAACTGATATACAAGGATAATGATGTAATATTTGTATCTATTCACGGTATTCATAGAATATCTCGGTTCAAGAGTAAGGATGGTACGCCTCCTAAAATATATAAGTTAGGCAATGGTGCGTGGGAAAAACTTAAGACGCAGACAAAAAGTAAGGTTAAGGATATTGCAAGGGATCTTATAAAACTGTATGCAGAGAGGAGACAGGCCAAAGGTTTTGCATTCTCAGCGGATACATATATGCAGAATGAGCTTGAAGCATCTTTTATGTATGAAGATACTCCGGACCAACTGAAAACCACGCAATCTGTTAAGGAGGATATGGAGAAGGATTGTCCTATGGATAGATTGGTTTGCGGAGATGTTGGTTTTGGCAAGACAGAGATAGCCGTGCGTGCAGCATTTAAGGCTGTGGCAGACAGCAAGCAGGTTGCTGTGCTTGTTCCAACTACAATCTTGGCTCTACAACACTATAAAACCTTTGTTAAACGATTGCAGGATTTCCCATGCAAGGTTGAGTATATAAGCCGGTTGAGGAGCGCAAAGGAGATAAAGGCTATATGTAAAGAGTTGGCAGAGGGGAGGATAGATGTAATAATAGGTACACACAGGCTTCTTAACAAGGAGATACAGTTTAAGGAGTTGGGGTTGCTTATCATAGATGAGGAGCAGAAGTTTGGGGTGTCTGCCAAGGAGAAATTGAGGCAGATGAAGATGTCTATAGATACCCTTACTTTAACGGCTACACCTATACCGAGAACTCTTCAGTTTTCGCTTTTGGGAGCAAGGGATCTTTCTATTATCAACACACCTCCACCAAACAGGTTGCCTGTACAGACAGAGATAATAGATTTTGATGAGGAGCTTATAAGGGAGATAATAACAAGTGAGGTAGAGAGAGGGGGGCAGGTGTTCTTTGTGCATAATAAGGTAGAGGATATTCTTGCCATAGAGGATATTATAAAGAGAATATGCCCCGGTGTAAAGACGGCTGTAGGGCATGGTAAGATGGAACCGAAAGAGCTTGAATCAATAGTATTGGATTTTATGGCCGGGGATTATGATGTACTGATTGCCACCACTATAGTTGAAAATGGCATAGATATTCCAAATGCCAATACCATTATTATAAATCAGGCCCAGAATTTTGGACTTAGCGATTTGCATCAGTTAAGGGGCAGGGTAGGGCGTTCAAACCAAAAGGCATACTGCTATCTTATAGTTCCTCCAATGGTTTCAATTTCAGATGATGCACGCAGACGGCTCCGCGCTATTGAGGCTTTTTCAGATCTTGGCAGCGGTTTTAATATTGCAATGCAGGACTTGGATATAAGGGGTGCCGGCAATCTGCTTGGAGGGGAGCAAAGCGGTTTTATAGCGGAGATGGGCTTTGAAACATACCAGCGTATTCTCGAAGAGGCGTTTATGGAGTTAAAACAGGAGGAGTATCAAAAGAGCGAAGGTGAGAAGGATGCTTTATCGGGAAGCAAAGAGTTGAAAAAGGCAAGGAAAATAGATTTGACAAAGGGTGAGAGAAATAGTGAAGAGTTTGAGGAGGCGGTTGAAAAGACAAGGTTGGCAGACCAATACATAACGGATTGTACAATAGATACAGATTTGGAGCTTCTTATTCCCGATAGCTATATCTCGCAGGTTTCAGAAAAGATAAGGTTGTACAAAGAGCTTGATACACTGTATAGAGAGGATGATCTTAAGAGATTTGAGGAGAGCCTTAATGATAGGTTTGGGGAGCTTCCTATGCAGCTGAAACAACTTATGTTTGTTGTGCGGCTAAGGAGGGAGGCAATTAAACTTGGATTTGAAAGGATAGTGTTAAAATCCAATAAAATGCTTGTCTATTTTGTTCATGACAGTAAATCCCCGTATTATGCTTCTCCGGTTTTTGAGGGGATACTCTCTGTAGTAAGTTTGGGATTCAATGCCTTTTCTCTTAAAGAGCAGAATAATAAATTAATGATGACAGCAAATAATATAGGGAACGTAGAAGAGGCATATAATATTGTTTTACAATTAAAAGAGAAGTTGCAAAAACAAAACTTTGTTAGATGGAATTGATATAATTATTATATTTGTACCCTTGAATTTGAAAAACGTGGCTAATTTACTTATAGATTTGGGGAATTCTAACTGTAAAGC
>CAVIKQ010000190.1:863-2637 GCA_963643305.1 Eggerthellaceae bacterium | reverse complement strand
CCTGTAGACCATCCTATGATTAAACCCTCTATGAACTCTGTTGCAAAAACCTATGAGCTTGCAGAAGATCCTGCCTACAGGGATATAATGACAGTTCATTCCCCACTCATCGGGAAGAGGATAAACAGATTCTGTCACCTGCATCAAAGTACAGAAGATTTAATCAACAAGGTTAAGATGCAGAGACTTTTGGGGCAGAAAACCGGTGCATGTTTCCAGCGTTGTGTTGGAATGGATGCCTTTAATGCAATATTTTCAACCACTTTTGAAATGGATAAAGCGTTGGGGACAGAATATCACAAGCGTTTTACAGAATATATGAAATATGTGCAGGAGAATGACCTTACAGTAGATGGGGCTATGACAGATCCTAAGGGGGACAGAGGTTTGTCTCCATCTAAACAGGATGACCCGGATATGTACATGCATGTTGTAGAGGAGAGAGAGGATGGAATTGTGGTAAGGGGGGCCAAGGCGCATCAGACCGGTGCTGTAAACTCGCATGAACATCTTATTATGCCTACAGTTGCCATGAAAGAGGAGGACAAGGATTATGCTATTTCATTTGCTGTCCCATCCGATGCTCCGGGAGTGTTTATGATTTATGGCAGACAATCTTGCGATACCAGAAAGTTAGAGGAGGGTGCGGATATGGATTTAGGCAACTCCCAGTATGGAGGACATGAGGCGCTTGTTGTTTTTGACAATGTGTTTGTTCCAAAGGAGAGGGTGTTTATGTGCAGGGAGTATCAGTTTGCAGGTATGATGGTTGAGCGTTTTGCAGGATACCACAGGCAGTCGTATGGCGGTTGTAAAGTGGGTGTTGGTGATGTTCTTATTGGAGCTTCTGCTTTGGCTGCGGAGTATAACGGAGTGCCAAAAGCAAGTCATATAAAGGATAAACTTATAGAGATGATGCATCTTAATGAGACCCTGTATGCGTGCGGTATTGCCTGTTCGTCTGAGGGGCAGAAGATGCCGGCCGGCAATTATCAGATAAATCTGCTCTTGGCAAATGTTTGCAAACAGAATGTAACAAGAATGCCATACGAGATAGCAAGGCTTGCCGAGGATATTGCCGGTGGTCTTATGGTGACAATGCCTTCTCAGCAAGATCTTAATAATGAAAAGATTGGGTCGTTTGTTGAAAAATATCTCAAAGGAGCATCCGGCACATCAACCGAGAACAGGATGAGAGTGCTAAGGCTTATTGAGAATCTTACATTAGGAACGGCTGCGGTTGGTTACAGAACCGAGTCTATGCATGGAGCAGGTTCTCCTCAGGCACAAAGGATAATGATTGCAAGGCAGGGGAACTTAGAGGAGAAAAAGCAGTTGGCAAGAGTTATTGCAAAGGTAGATGTCTCTAAGGATGCAGCTAAATAGAATGATTTTGCTTAATAACTGACTAATAAAGGATTATGAGATTGAATAATCGTTATAATAATAGAATTGTTGATGTGTGTAAGGCGGTACGAGCCATTGAAAGTGGTGACAGAGTGGTATTCGGTCATGCAGCCGGATGCCCTCGGCTCGTGCCTAAAGAGATGCTGAATCAGGTAGACAGATTAAAAGATGTACAGATATACCACATGCTTACCTTAGGAGCGGATGAGCATCTTAAACCTGAGACAGAAGGGCATTTCAGACATGTTACAAACTTTGTGGGGGCCAATTCGAGAGCTGCAATAGCAGAGGACAGAGGAGATTTTCTGCCGATATTTTTTTATGAAGTACCTTCTCTTTTTAGAACTGTATATCCGGTAGATGTTGC
>CAVIKQ010000190.1:0-837 GCA_963643305.1 Eggerthellaceae bacterium | reverse complement strand
TTATACAGGTATCAAAGCCTGATGAAAACGGCAATTGCAGTTTTGGCGTAGCTTGCGATTATACCAAGGAGGCAGCAGAGAGGGCAAAATTGGTCATAGCAGAGATGAACGAGCAGATGCCCTTTGTGCATGGCGACAATTTTATACATGTATCAAAGTTAGATTGCATAATCTCTACAGATACAGAATTGGCAAATATAAAGCTGCCTGTCATAACAGATGTGGAGAGGAAAATAGGTGAATATTGCGCATCGCTAATAGAGGACGGTTCTACACTGCAACTTGGAATAGGCGCTATTCCCGATGCTGTATTAATCTTCTTAGACGGTAAAAAGGATTTGGGTATTCATACCGAGATGTTTTCTGACGGAGTTGTAGACCTTGTGAACAAAGGGGTTATTACAGGTGCTAAAAAAACGCTGTTGCCCGGCAAATTGGTTGCAACATTCCTTATGGGAACAGAGAAGCTCTACAAGTTTATCAATAACAACAAAGATGTTGAGATGCGTCCTGTAGATTATGTAAATGATCCCAGAATAATAGCTCAAAATGATAAAATGATCTCTATAAACTCATGTATAGAGGTTGACCTTATGGGGCAAGTGGCATCTGAGACAATTGGCCTTAAGCAGTTCAGCGGAACAGGCGGACAGGTAGATTACGTTAGGGGTGCCGCTTGGTCTAAAGGTGGTAAATCGATTATGGCAATGCCATCTACGGCAGTTGGAGGCAAAGTATCGAGGATTGTGCCGTTTTTAGCACATGGCTCTGCTGTTACAACATCGAGAAACGATGTTGATTATGTAATAACAGAGTACGGCATTGCAAAACTTAAAG
>CAVIKQ010000189.1:0-2658 GCA_963643305.1 Eggerthellaceae bacterium | reverse complement strand
TTCTGTTAAGTATCCCCTTTATAAGAAGTTGTATAAAAAGTGGAATTTCAAGGCTTGCGAAGCTGAACAAACCGGAGTTTACTTACGTAAATGAGGATTTGTGAAGCAAGCATAACGCAGAAATTACCTTTTTATACAACTTCATCTGTTTAGAAGCAGTATCTGAAGCCAAGTCCAATACCGGTGAAGTCAAATCCGCTCTCAGGGAAGAAGTTAAGCCCCGGTCTGTAATCTAATGAAATCCTAAATGGAAAGCTGAATGTGTACTCAATTCCTATCTGACCTTTTACAGCAAAACTGAACCCTTTGTCATGCTTGTCGCTGCTCCACGCTCCAATGCCGGCACCTGCTCCTGCATACCATTTGAATGTTCCCTTTACATCTGCAGGAATATCAAACATCCACTGATGTGTGGCAGTGGCTTCAAATCCGTAACGATGAAAGCCTAAGGTGGCTTCTATCCTGTTGTCTAAGCTGAGATACCTCTGGTAGCTGAATTCTGCACCGTATCCGCCTCTGACACCAATAGAATTGCGGTAATCGTTTCCTCCGTTGGCAAATGCGCCTAATGAAAGCAACATAAATGATGCAATTAAAAGAAATCTTTTCATGATTCGTTTCATTTAAATAAAAATTAAACAATATATAATCAAACTATATTCTACCACACCATGCTACACAGCGCCAAGCCCAAGCTCTTCTGCCTTTTTCTGCATCAGCTCCACCGCCGCATTGTAGTCATTTGGAATAATGCCATCCAAGATAGCATTCTTCACATACTCCTTTATAATCCCAATCTCCCTGCACGGCTGTATGTTGTAACGTTCCATAATCAGCTCCCCTGTAACAGGATTCTTAAAGTTACGTATGGCATCCTTCTCCTCAACCTCTATCATCTTCTGCTTTACAAGCTCAAAATTGCGCCTGTGTTTGGCTACCGTCTTGTCATTCTTAGAGGTTATATCTGCATTGCAGAGAATCATAAGGTCTTCTATATCATCCCCGGCATCAAAGAGCAGTCTCCTTACGGCCGAATCTGTAACCTCCTCCTGAACAAGGGCAATTGGCCTGAGATGAAGCAGAACCAATTTCTGCACATACTTCATCTTCTCGTTGAGAGGGAGTTTAAGCTGTCTGAATATCCCCGGAATCATCTTGCTGCCGATAAACTCATGTCCATGAAAAGTCCAGCCAATCCCCTCCTCATATTTTTTTGTGGCAGGTTTGGCTATATCGTGCAGAAGAGCAGCCCATCTCAGCCATAGGTTATCTGATTTAAGAGCCACATTATCAACTACCTGCAGCGTGTGCGCAAAGTTGTCTTTATGCCCCTTTCCATCTACATTTTCCACTCCCGATAGTTTGCACAATTGCGGAAAGAACTCCTCCAACAGCCCGGTGTCATACAGCAACTGCAACCCAACGGATGGCTTTGGCGAGAGGAGAATCTTGTGCATCTCCTCGCTAATCCTCTCAACAGACAGAATCTCAAGCCTTTTTCTATTACGCCTTATGCTTTCCAATGATTGGGGCACAATCTTAAACCCCAACTGGGAGGCAAACCTCACAGCCCTAATCATTCGCAGCGGGTCGTCGGAGTATGTGGTATCCGGGTCCAAAGGGGTACGGATAATCTTGTTATGCAGATCTTCAACCCCTCCAAACGGGTCTACCAAAGCCCCAAAATCCTCTTGCTGAAGGCTGAGCGCAAGGGCGTTTATTGTAAAATCTCTCCTCTCCTGATCCTCTTTGAGCGTTCCGTTTTCAACTATCGGCTTTCTTGAGTTTGCCCTGTAAGACTCCTTTCTGGCCCCTACAAACTCCAATTCAAGCCCCTCTTTAACCCCTTTTACGCCATGGATATTTATCATTGCTGTGCCAAAGTTCTTAAATACACTGACACGTGAATGCAGCCTCTCCCCAACAGCCTCGGCAAGTTCAATACCGCTCCCCTCCACAACAATATCTATATCTTTGCTTGGTCTGCCAAGCAGACAGTCTCTAACGTATCCGCCTATTACAAAAGCCCTTACATTAAGAGCACGAGCCTGCTCTGCTACAATTTTAAATATATCGTTATCTAAAAACATATACTACTCTCCATTTGCCTCAAAATAGGAGGGAATATCGTTAACATATTCACACCCCTTTTCTCCAACCCCAAGTCTGCATGCAAAGGCTGTTATTCCGTTGGTTATCACAAGGTACTTTGCCCCCAAAACCATATTGTATCTCACAGCCTGTTCCATAACGGAGGCGTCTAATTTTACATTTGGCGCCTTGCATTCAAATATTGCTACAGGGGTAAAATTCCTGTCAAAGGCAACAATATCGCATCTGAAACTCTTTTTACCCAACTTAATGCTGTATTCTGCGGCAAGAAGTCCGGCAGGGTACCCTTTATGCTCAACTAACAATTTTATAAGTTGTTGGCGAACACCCTCCTCCGGAGTAAGGGCCACTCTTTTCCTTCTTATAGGGCAGAAAACAGTCTGTTCCATCTGTAATAATTTTTGCCAAAGATATAAAAAAGTTATACTTTTAGCTCACAAAAGAGAGAGATATGGCAAAGTCCTTTAAAGAAAAAAGAGATGTAAGAGCAGAGCTTGCAGAGATAATTTCAGCTATTAAGAACCATAAATTTGCACCGGTCTATCT
>CAVIKQ010000188.1:0-2663 GCA_963643305.1 Eggerthellaceae bacterium | reverse complement strand
CCTCCACGTGGCAGCTCGCTCCCCTCTATGGTTACTACGCAGCGTTTGTTGTTCCGGATTGATGCTTTGCCGTTGATTATATCCCAGGCAGGAACAATCTCAAACCCATGTTTAGACAACTCATCTAAGGTATGTATGTTACGGGCGTATGACAACACCTTGCCCGGTGCAAATGCAAAGAAATTTGCTCCGCTATGCCACTGCTCCCTCTCCTGATTCCACTCATCTGCATTGCCTCCGCAGGTTACCGGCTCTAAATCCATCCCCAATTTTTTAAGGGCGTTGAGTATTGTAGGTACAGATTTTATCTTTGTAACCTTGCCGTTATCTATTGTAATATGTACTGTCTGGTACTGGTTGTCTCCAAGTATAAGAGGCTCGAATACCATACATTTGTCTCTGTCTAACATGGTAAACACCATATCTAAATGTATGAACGACTCCGGAGAGTGAGGCAGCTGTTGAACAATGACATGCTTCTTACCCTCTTTTTTGTCTTTGCACAGCCGGCCAATGAGCATATCTATACCACGCGAGGATGTTCTGTTGCCGTTGCCTATAAGCAAAATGTCATCTCTTGCTATTAGAATATCGCCCCCCTCCATAAAAATCTCATTGTTGCCGGGGTCAAAATCGTGTGCGTTTATAACATCCGCTGCAAATACTCCGGAATGTCTGAATATAGCCTCCATAATGAGAGATTCCCTCATCCTTACCTTGTTTGCCATTCTGCAAACCAAAGCATAGTTCCCAATGGTAACTGAGGCATCTCTTGTAAAATAAAAATTATACAGAGGATAGAGTGCGTAATACTCATCTTTAAGATATGCCGTAAGGCTGTCTATCTTTGCAGGAAGACCCTCTATAAGTACGGTAGCCAACTCTTTAGATGACATCTCCATTAGGGAATCATAGTAGGCTGTTGCATTTTCTGAAATACATATTTTCCCTATAAGGACGCTCCTATACCTGTCATTCTCCAGCACCCTCTCCAACAGCTCCTTTACATAGAAAGTCTCTGTTACCTCAGAGAGGACCCCGCGCAACTGCTCATACTCCTTTTGTGCTATTGACAAGTTAAGGATATCACTGTAAAGTGCTCTCTGAGCTGTTTGCGGTGTCATATTCTCTACCTCTGCACCCGGATTGTGCAGAATTACACCCTTTAATTTTCCTATCTCACTCTGAACGTTAAGTTCCAATACATTTCCCATAAATCAATCTGTATTATCTGTTATCGTCTCCTCAATTATAAATGTCTCTACTGGTATTTGTTCAATTCGTTCACGGTCAAATCTGTAATGATATTCTTAAAGGCAACCTCGTCTCTTGGGCAGATCATGAGTACATCATCTGTTTCAACTACCATAAATCCGCTCAATCCTTTAACTACAACCAATTTCTCTTTCTCTTTTGAGACAATGATACTGTTGTCTGTTCTGTCTATAAGAGAATCTCCTGCTACCTTAACCATATTGGATTTCTCATCCTTGCGGCTCTGTGCATACAGGCTTTCCCATGTGCCAAGGTCGCTCCAGCCGAAAGATGCCTCAAAGACCCACGATTTCTCTGTCTTCTCCATAACACCGTAGTCTATTGATATGCCGTTGCATGCCTCATAAATCCCTTTTATGTAGTCCTGCTCATTTATGGTGTAGTATGCAAACATCCCGTCTTTAAATGAGCTGGCAATCTCAGGCAGGTATCTCTCCAATTCACTCATGATGGTTGTAAGATTCCATACAAAGATGCCTGAGTTCCACAAAAACTCTCCGCTGTCTACAAGTACTTTTGCCAACTCTTTGTTGGGCTTCTCTGTAAAGGTCTTTACACTATAGACTTTCTGCCCGTTTATCTCCTTTACCTTTAGTTTGTTGGCCTGAATATAGCCGTATCCTGTTTCCGGGCGTGTAGGCTGAATCCCCAAAGTAAGGAGCTCGTCATTGACTGCGGCATAGTCTAACGCCGTAGAGACGGTATTGAGAAATAGCTCCTCATTCAGTATAAGATGATCGCTTGGCGCCACAACCACTGTTGCATTGGGATTCTTTTTTGCCAGCTTGTATGTGGCATAGGCAATACAAGGTGCAGTGTTCCTTCTGTGCGGCTCAAGCAAAAGGTTGTCATCTGATATATCAGGGAGCTGCTCTTTTACAAGGTCTCTATAGATTTCTGACGTTACTATGATTATGTTTTGCGGAGGGACAATCTTTGAGAACCTGTTAAAAGTCTGTTGTAAAAAGGAACATCCTGTACCTAAAATATCGAGAAACTGTTTAGGCACGGCATTCCTGCTGATAGGCCAGAAACGGCTGCCGATTCCGCCGGCCATTATAATACAATACCTGTTTTGTTTTTCACTATTCATATTAGTAATATTTATTTTTCTGCAAAGAACTCACCATAGCGGGGTGTAGGCATTCTCAAAAAAATCTACAGTAAGATAATCTCCGTGCCCTACTACAGAGGCAATATCAAAGCTCGCCTCAAAATTGGGGGTCATCCCAAATCTGCTCAAAAATGTGTGCCAGAGCCTGCTGTTTAGGAATCCGTTGGCAGCATTGATAATCCTGTCTCTCTTAACCTGCCCAACCTTTTCGTACGGTTCGGCTATCTTATTATTGTTTAAGAACTTAACCTCAACAAAATGAACGGTGTTATAT
>CAVIKQ010000187.1:0-2673 GCA_963643305.1 Eggerthellaceae bacterium | reverse complement strand
CTCGGCATAATCAAAATAAATTTTGCTTCTGCACTCGGCTTAATCGTTTATTTTAAACTTGTTATTTTCCAAACTTACAAATGTAGCTATTTTTTAAAAAACTAATTAAGAAATCTGCAAATGAAACAGGCAAATATATCTAATATCATTGCGTTAAAGTGTAACCAAAATACAAACACAGCACTCTAACAGCAACGAGGATGACTAAAAGTGCCATCCTCGTTTCGTTTAAGTATTCCGCTTATAAGAAGTTGTATAAAAAGTAGAATTCCAAGTCTTGCAAAGCAGAACAAACCGGAGTTTACTTACGTAAATGAAGATTTGTAAAGCAAGCATAACGCAGAAATTACCCTCTATACAGCTTGGATTAGTCTAACTCCAATAGAATATGGTCTTTGGGTAGTTTATCTCCCGATTTTACATTAATCTTTCTAACCGTACCATCTACCGGAGCAACAACAATGTTCTGCATCTTCATGGCCTCGTATTCCATGAGAGGAGACCCTTTCCTTACCCTGTCTCCAACCTTAACCTCTATAGAGGTAACAGAGCCGGGAATTATAGAACGAACCTCTTTAGGGTTTGGTTCCCTCCATGTTTTGCGCACCAAATAGCCCTCCGTTGGGAGTGTTTTGTACCTACTGTCGTTTGCAGAGACCTGAATCTCTATAAATTTTTTATCCTTATAATTCATAAGCATTCTGTTTTTAAAATGGTGGAAGTCCGTGTTTCTTGGCAAGTACAGGGACTGTTTTGTTGGCGCTTATTTCCAAAGCGTTCAACAGCGCCCTGCGTGTTTCGGCCGGAGCAATCACAGAATCAACATACCCTTTTCCGGCAGCTACATACGGATTGGCAAACTTCTCTTTGTACTCCTCAACCTTCTGCTTCTTCATCTCTATAGGGTTCTCGGCCTCATTTATCTCTTTCTTAAAGATGATATTGGCCGCCCCCTCCGGACCCATTACCGCTATCTCTGCGGTTGGCCATGCAAAGACAAAATCTGCCCTCAGGTGTCTTGAGTTCATGGCAATATATCCTCCACCATAAGCCTTTCTCATTATAACCGTAATCTTTGGAACGGTTGCCTCCGAATATGCGTATAAAAGTTTTGCACCGTGGCGAATAACCCCTGCATGCTCCTGATCTATACCCGGCAGATAACCCGGCATATCCTCAAGGGTAACAATCGGGATATTAAAAGAATCACAATAGCGGATGAACCGTGCAGCTTTGTCAGATGAGTCGCAATCTAAAACCCCGGCTAAATATAACGGTTGGTTGGCTACAAAGCCAACTGTCTTGCCAGACATTCTGCCAAACCCTATAACAATGTTCTTTGCCCATTTTTCCTGTATCTCAATAAAATCAGACCCGTCTGCAAGAGCCTTTATAACCTCCCTTACATCATACGGTTTGGTTGGGTCTGTAGGGACAATCCTCTCTATATTGTATTTTTTAAGCGGTTCTTTAACCTCTACTGCATCTCTGCACTCTGTGTTGTTAGACGGGATAAATGAGAGCAGCTTCTTAATCTGTGCAAAGCACTCTTTTTCACTCTCTGCAAAGAAGTGTGCATTACCGGTAATCTCGCAATGGACTCTTGCTCCGCCAAGAGATTCCATATCTATCTCCTCTCCCAATACAGATTTAATAACCTCAGGGCCGGTAATAAACATCTTAGACACCTTGTCTACTACAAAAACATAGTCTGTTAAAGCCGGTGAATAAACAGCCCCTCCGGCGCAAGGTCCAAGAATAACGGATATTTGCGGTATAACTCCGCTGGCTTGCGTATTTCTGTAAAAAATCTCTCCGTAACCGGCCAATGCATTAACCCCCTCCTGAATACGGGCGCCTCCCGAATCATTTATACCTATAAGCGGCATCCTCATCTTTAGCGCGTAGTCCATAATCTTGGTTATCTTGTGTGCATGCATATACCCTAAAGAGCCTCCGGCAACTGTAAAATCTTGTGCATAAATTGCAACAGGCTTTCCGTTTATCTTACCGGTTCCTATTACTACACCATCTCCGGGGAGCACTTTTTTGTCCATCCCAAAATCCTTTGCCGCATGCTCTATAAAGAGGTCATACTCATAAAATGAACCTTTATCAAGGATCTGGTCTATTCTCTCCCTTGCGGGTAGTTTTCCCATTGCAATCTGCTTCTCCACAGCCTTTTCTCCGCCTCCCTGCATAGATTTTTCTCTTCTCTCATGCAGTTCAGAAATTTTCTTGTCTAATTGATTCATATTACATCATATTTTATTTGCAAGGCACAAATGTAGTATAATTCTTTTATTAACAAAGAGTAAGCTTTTACTATCACCTCTGTTACTATTATCAGCTTTCTTAAACAAGGAGCTTCTGAAAATACCCTTTGAGAGCAATAAAAAACGGGTTGCCTTGTACAAATGGTTGTTTTTTTAGATTCCATCTGCAATCACTGCGCCTTGGCAGAGGTAAAATTTATTTTGATGTTTTTTTTAAAATCACTACCTTTATGAGGTGAACAATAAAGCAGAACGGATGGCAGGAAAGAGCAAAATTGCGGGGGAGAGAGGGGAGCAGGTAGTTGCAGGATTCCTTAAAAGCAACGGCTATACTATTATTGCACAGAATTGGAGATACAGACATTTAGAGATAGATATTATTGCCACTAAATATAAC
>CAVIKQ010000186.1:0-2712 GCA_963643305.1 Eggerthellaceae bacterium | reverse complement strand
GTTATACTCCGCACTGTAAGTCTTGTACTGATCCATATATCTTAGAACCTTGCCCTCTCTATACCAGTCAAACTGACTTTGCTCCCCCTCTACCTCTTTATAGCTGTTAATAATGGCATAAAGTGCATTTTCGCTGCTGTTGAACCCTATCCTGAGATAATTATCTATCTTATTGGATTTTACAGAGATAACGCCCTTGTAGTCATACTCTCTCTTTTTGTCTGAATTGGTATTCTTTGCAAAGTTATATGTCTCAAAATTATTTTGTGTTGCTGTCAAATAACCGAATTGGTTATAGAACGAGAAAGCACCGGCCTTTAATTCTATCTGACCTCCAACACCATAATAATTTGTTTCATATTTTCTCACATCAACAACACCGGTAGCTCCGGCATTTACAGAGCTGTAGAGGAACAGCCCCTCAAAATAATACAGCTCCTTATCCTTTGTGTCGCCAAGATATGTATAATCTGCCCTCTCTGAATTATACCTGTAGATAAAGTTGGCTCCGGCATTAACATACCGGCTGATGAAAGCTATGCCGGGAGAGACCGCCAGATTAGAGAGTATGTTCTTGTTTCTCCCATCCCTTCTCTTGGCAGCAGATGCATCCCTGTAATTTACATCAAACCCTATTGCAAAGTTGTTAAAGAGTCTGTAACCCACACCGGCCTGCAGAAGATACTGTTCAGCAATAACTTTGCCCGGTACATTCTCGGTCATCTGTGCAAGATTGGCGTTTTCATCAACCGTACCAAGCCAGCTCTGCTCCCTCTTAACGCTCCTGTCATAATTAAACAGGCCATAGAAATATACATTCCCGATATTGGAATAAGATTTGGTATCCAATCCGTAGTTATTGCAGGACTTTGGCTGATTATAATTTCTGTAGTCACCGCTGATATTGTTGTAATATACAGCAGCCTCAGAGAAATTCTGCGGTGTCCCATTAAACACAAGCCCTGCACCATTGCCGGATTGCAGCCATGATGAAACCTGTTCTATTCTTTCAAAACTGTAGTAGGCTTTGCTGCTAAAATCGTTTGCCCCCTCCTGTGCATTCAAAGCCGCAGGAGCTGCTCCCATTGCAATTACAGCAAGTACGCCAATATATGATCTATTTATACTGTTCATGATAATCTGCTATTTCTTAAGTGTAGGAAAATCTCTAACCTCAAAGTCGTTTGACGAATTATTTGTATCCTGATAGACAATTCTTCCTCCCGCCTCTTCAGTTGCCTTAACATCAACCTTTCTGTGAACACTCTTCCCGGATCCTCCACCCTCTTTTATTACAATAGAACCGTTGTCTATCTCAGATCTCAATCGTTTTGTCTGGCCTGTAGATATAAGGCACTCAACACCATCTATAATAAGATTCTTGTCTACAAGGAGAACATCGTTATTTCTGTTTCCGGGGCTGTTAGGGTTAACAGTCTTGGTATCAAGTATAAACTGCTCCTTGCTCTTTCCTCCCATTGTATAGATATATAATGCAGGACTTGTAATAGAGACCACAAATGAACGGGATGTGCCCGTTTTCCAGAAACACTCAAGAGTGCTTACGCCCGGAGCAGGAGCAGACTGTGCAGGTGTATTTGCAGCATCGTACATAGCATAATACTCCTTTTTGCTCAAATCTACAGAGGTGCTGCATATTGGGATATGATTAATGGCATTAAGGCACACTATCACCTCCTCTCCCGGATTAATAGGAATACTTTTGCCTGTACCGTTAAACATCCATGACATAGATGCAGTTGGTATAGAATCTCTCAACTCAGATGTTCCGGGTTTAACCCAATCCGTTAATTTACCGTTGAGAGGAGCATTAAACGGATAGGCAATACCAACACACAACGAATCTAAGTATGCAATATCTCCCGAATTGTTATACAGGGAGAAGTAAGTATCCTTAAGCGTATAGTTTTTCCCTGTTTCCGGATTTTTACAGCCTGTATAATAGAACTCCTTTATAACTATCTGGTTGGTCTGCGAATAGTTAAGGTTAAGACTGTAATTGTCTATAGCGTTGTTATCGGGAGTAACCTTTATTCTCTCTGTAGAACCATTGTATATAACCGTTTTACCTCCCGATAAAGCAATCTTTGATTCAGTAGATGCAATGTAACTGCCATAGGCAACCCTTGCGGTAGCCCTACCGGAAGCATCCGCTACAGCACTGTATGTCAGCCCCGATGAGGCATCTGAAAAAGCAACATTCATCCCCTCAAAACTCACAGATTTCCCATCGGGAGCTATAATCTGCACAGTAATGGAACCGCTTATGGAATCGTCGCTAAAATCCCCCTCCTTGGCATCTTTAAGGCAAGATGTTAAAGAGGCTGTTGCAAGCAAAATATATAATAAACGTTTCATCTCAATATTAATTATAGTGTAACTTTAATTTCCGCTCCAAAATAGAGGTCTGTATTCTTTACATAACCGCTAAAGTTAGGCCTTGCGCTGCTCCTCATGAGAGGCTTTGAATTTGTAAAGTTGTTTGCATAGAATGAGATAGCAGCAGACTTGCCAATCTCTTTGGAAACCCTTATGTTAGCCATAAAGTATGGGTCAAAAGAGGATGTGATATAGTTGTAGGCAAAGCTGTCGCTTATCCTCATCATGCCAAGTCTCATTTTAAGAGCACTGTCTGATGTTGTATAATAATCAGAAAAAGGTCTTACTACCCCCAATGCATCTACATACGCT
>CAVIKQ010000185.1:2185-2740 GCA_963643305.1 Eggerthellaceae bacterium | reverse complement strand
CCCTGTTTGCAGGAATATCTATAGAGAAGATAGGCAGTTGTCTGCTGAGATATTTTTTCTCCCTTCTGTACTCTACATTTTCCAATATGACTGTTCCCTCTCCACCATTCTGTCTGTTAGCCGGTGTAAAAACCATCCCATTATCAGATATAAAGGTGTCCTCTCTGTCTAATTCAGATATGTCTGACCCATATAGCGGTCTGCATCTTATCTTACAGGCAACCGGAGTTGCAAGCAGTGTTGGTGGCACAAGATAGGGAGCATCCAATATTTTCTCCTTTGTTTTCTCCATTTCATTTCTCAACAACACCATCTCATGAGAGAACGCCTTTGCAATAAACCTCAAATGCAGGTTATCAATAAGGGCATTGTCATCTATACCGGCTAAAAGTCTCCTGTAAATATCATCGTCAGAATAACCTTCTTTCATATCTCAACCTGTAACTTTTACCCTCCCTGTCCTCAGCTTCTAACAGTATCTTCACCATCCTCTCAATATCAGCATCAGCTCTCTCATAAAACTCTATACCCAAAAGCCTTACCTTAAAAAGGGTG
>CAVIKQ010000185.1:0-2175 GCA_963643305.1 Eggerthellaceae bacterium | reverse complement strand
GTTCCTCTATAATGGATGGCAACCCTGCAAAATCGCAAGAGAGACCCGTAGAGAGCTCAAACATATATTCAGACAGCCCGGCTCCAAAATTGTTAATTGCAGCACATTCACCCCTGTCACAATCCAACGCAATCTCAATAATCTTGTCTAACTCTTGTAGTCGCTTTTCCATTTTGTCTCATCCTCCTCCTTCATCCCGTCTAATTTTATGAGGAAACTTTTTGCAGGAAAGAAAGGTGTTATGTTTATGTCAAGCAGTATCTTCTCTTTGTCTCCATCTGCCCTGTCGAATCTGACTATCTTAAATTTTTCAACAAGTCTTCCGGCTCCCGATACACTATCCAAAAACTTTACAATCTGAGATCTAAGCTCCATCTCGGTTGTTGAACTCCAGTTCTCAAATGCCCTCCTGTTAAGGAAATCTATAAGTACCTTAGATATATAGTCAAACACCCTTACAACAGAGTAGACTCTCAAACCGGGATTATCTCCCGTGAACAGTGTCCTTGCAGAGAAAGCCATTATCCTTCCAAACTCCTTTACCATTGGCACAAGGCCAAGGTTCTCCATAATCGACACCTCACTCTTCTTTAACGGATAAACAAGTTCATCCGCATTGCATATTGCTCCATACTTCTTACCGGCCGATGGTTGGGAAATAAGAGAGCTGTAAAGAGACCCTGCCAATGCCATTGCCGGAGAGAGATGCAGCGGAGTCAAGCCCAATTTAATCCTCTCGCCTTTTACCTCTATCCAGTTACTGCACATTATGCAATTACTCTTATACAGCTCCCCTCCATTATGGCACTGCGATTCAAAAACCTCAACAACATCTAAAGAATCCGAGAGATCTGCAAAATTGGTACAAAGCATTACTTTGCTCTCATGCGCTATCTTCATCCATCTGTCGAGATTGATATTTCCACCAAGATATTCACCTGTTACAAGCAGAGAGTAATTTTCTCTAAGATCCAACCTGTCATAGTTCTGTAACAGTTCGCCTCTTATAACATCATACAACTCTGTCTTCTCTGCAACAAGCAGTTCATCTCTGTCCGCATTTACTACAGTAACATTCTCAGCCCTCTGTTTACCCGTATTTGCAAAAAACAGATCCACATTCCTATACGACCTCTCCAACAATGAAACACGCTCACATGCGTACCGCATATTGTTGTAAAGCGATTCCATAGAAACCGTATAACGTCTGTGCGCCTCTCTCCTCACAGCCTCCATATTGCACCCTTTTTGCAATGCGCAATCTATAATCTCCTCAAAACATTCAAGTTGCATAAGCAGCGCCCTTTTCTGCTCAAGCGTAGAACTGTCGTTTAGAAACATCTTTTTACGCATAGCCTTATCCGGATCCATATTTTTTACCCCGGGAAGAAAGCTATTGAGCTGTTCGTAAATCGTCCTTGCCATAATACTCCTTTATCTCGTTTTTAATCCCGATAATCATTTTTTTCAGTTCCAACATCTTCTCTTGTTCATAATCTGCAATGTTCCCTGCAGAGGCCATATAGAGCAAGAGCATTGAGTAGAACTCTATCCTGCATTTAAGCGCAGAAAGGGAGGGGGAATTTGCCAAGATTTTATCGGGAAGAAAATCCTCTATCTTATTAAAAGGAATCTCCTCGCTAACCACCTTTTCACCTGTTCCGCAATCTATCTTGAATGTAAAGTCTGCCAACGGTTTAAAGTGCTCAAAAAGCTCTTTGGTGCCCTTTATCCCATAAACAAGCTCCGGCTCCTGTGGTGCATTGAATGATAGCTGTTCAACTACCATTGTCCTGTTGCAGGGAATCTTCAACACCGCCTCTCCTCCACTGCTGCCAACAATGTTCCCCCCTATTTCATAATCCAATATTGCCATACTCTCTATTTAGGCCAGTTTTGTTCAAACTGCGCCCCTCCCATCTTTATTATCTGTGCAGATATTGTAAATCTTATCTCCATCTGAGTTGCCCCAACAACATTTATACTCTCCTCAAAATCTACAACATAACCATTCTCCCATATCAACTCCTTGAGTTTGGACTCCTCGTCATCCTTGTTAAATGTAACACTTCCCTGCACAGGCTTAAACTGGTTAATCATATTCTCAAGAATCTGGGTATCATCTGTAGATTCTATGCGGACCTTTATAAGCCCTCCGTAAATGTTTGAGGCAGG
>CAVIKQ010000184.1:0-2758 GCA_963643305.1 Eggerthellaceae bacterium | reverse complement strand
GTTATAATAAGTAAGGGCGGCTGAAAATAATTAATATTTTTAATAGAATTGCTTTTAAAAAATTAACTTTGTAAACAAAAAGAGATTAAATAATAGAAAAAATTAACTAAACTGTGATATTTATGAAGAAAATACTTTGTATTACAATTTTTTGTTTATGCTCTGTTGCTGTTTTTGCACAGCAGATAGAGAAAAAGAATCAGTTTGAGGTAAGTCTGGCTATTTCAGGCTCAACCGGAGACAGGTCAATTGTTGGCGTTAACCCAATGATTATTTATGACCATGTCATAGATGATTGGGGTGTAGGATTGGGCAGTGGCTTTCTGTTTTCAACTACAGATCGGATGGGAGGTGATGATTTTTATAGATCTATCCCGATAGTTATAGATATGAGATGGATGCCTAAACTTGTAGATGCTGTAAGTTTTGTAGGAGTATTCAATGTTGGCGGCCTTGTTCATCTTGGCGATACTGATGAAATAATGGGGCATTATCTTTCTCCTCAAGCCGGATTTAGATTTAGAGTTGCAAAAGGATGGTCTGTTAATATAAGGGCATTATATGCAAATTTTTATACTATAGAGAATTTTAGTACCTTTGGAGTAGCGATTGGCGTTTCACTTTAAGTTAGTAGAAAGACTTAATTATTTCTTGTATGAGAGTGTATTTTGTATTATTCCTGTTGCTGTGCTGTGCCGGCAGCGTTTATGCCCAAAATACTTATATGCTAATGGGAAAGGTAGTGGATAAGGATGGCAATCCTGTTGAGTTTGCCTCTGTGGTATTGGCAGACAGCACCGCAAAGATATCAACAGGAACCGCAACAGGCCCGGGGGGGAACCTTTTTGCTTAACGCTAAGGGAGGGGTGTATAATTTAGAGGTTTCTATTGTGGGATATGAGAAATATACTCTCAATTTAACATTGGACAAGAATTTAAAATTAAACGATATTCTCTTAAAGGAGGATATAAGCACCTTAAAGGAGGCTAAGGTAGTAGCTAACAGGGTTAATTATAAGATGAGCGGCTATGAATATAAATTGGGAGATGCTGCAGCCCTAAAAGGGAAAGATCTTACAGATGTACTTGGTACGGCTCCCGGTATAATGGTAATAGATAATATCACCCTTTACGGTAAGGAAATAGATAATATCATAATAGACAAAAGAAAGGTTAAGGTAAATAAAGATGACCTTTTATCATACCTAAAGACCTATATGGGAGAGAATATAGAGAAGATAGAGGTTATCTCAAACCCTGATATTTCTGAAAGGTATGGAGGGACATCCATAAAGATAACCACAAAAAAACATACCGGTGGATTTATGTCTGCTTCTGTAAGGTATCTTGGAAACCAAAACAAATTTGTCATTCACCCAATGACCAATGTTGACTATAGAAAAGATAAATTCTCTTTATACTCCTCTTTATCATATATGACCCTGAATTCTACCGGTAAAGAGATAATAACCAATGATTGGCAAGATACAGATAAGTATGTAATGAATCTTACCACAGATAAGACCAAAGTGCCATATTCTATCTATGGAACCGTAGGGGTGGGATACGATATCTCTAAAAATGATTATATATCGGCCGAAGTCTCATATAGAGAGCTTGATAATAAACAAAAAAGAAAGACTATAGTGGAGTCTAACGGTATGAGCAGCTTGTTGGGAAACAGTTTTAGGGATTATAGAATGGTTAACCGGGCTCCAACGGCCTCTATAATGTATACTCATAAGTTTAAAGATGCTTCTGAACTTAAGATAACAGGCGACTATGTTGGGGCGTATAATAGGAATGATATTGTTATCGGGAAATTACTTGAAGAGAGTAACACTAAGAAAGATGAGGAATTTAGCAATACAGAGAATAATACAAGCTCGTTTGTGGGTTATGCAAATTTTCATAAAAAAATAAAAAAGAGGCACCAGTTTAATGCAGGCATGCGATATTCATATATAAATAATGAAGCTGTAAACAATGAGTCGTCCTTTGAGTATAGTGAGTGTGAAATAATACCGTTTTCATCATACTCGTTAAACCTTAAGAAGTTTGGCTTTAAAGTTGGTGCTCAGGCCAAATGGGCAGATATAGATGGTAATAGCTATTTGGATTTTGTTCCCAATGTGTCTGCCAATTATTATATTAACCCTAAAAAAGGCCATGTCTTAGGTTTTTTTTATAGTCGTGGTGTTAAACGACCCATGATTTCGCAACTTAATCCCAACTACTATATATCCCAAAATGATATTTATGTAAGGATTGGTAATCCCAACTTAAAATCTTATCGTGTTAACAGTTATGGCATGTCACTGCTTATGTTTAACAGCATTTACTTATTAGCAGGATATGATAGTTCTAAAGATGGAATATCATCATATATGTACGCAGATAAAGATGGAATAATTTATCAGACATATACAAATGATTCTAAGGACAGGTCTGTTGTTGCCTCTCTAAATTTTAATAAAATGTTGTTTAATATGATGGCTGTGGATTTGTCAACTTATTACACTTTTTCCAATAGTACGGTTAGGGGAAAAACCAATTATTTCAATTACTTTTCCTGTTCATTACGGCTATCAATGGACCTACCAAAATCATTCTCGGTTGGTATGATGGCATCTTGGGATTCCTCCTCAAAAATTAGTTTTAATGCAACAACAAAGAAGCCTGTTTCTTTGAAATTTGATGCTTCAAAAAGATTCAAAAGATGGAATTTTGGGTTTAATGTATTTGATGTGTTAGATTC
>CAVIKQ010000183.1:2273-2847 GCA_963643305.1 Eggerthellaceae bacterium | reverse complement strand
ACATTAGCGAAAGCGGTGTGTCGCAATGAGAATCCAGCACAAATGCCTCTTTATGAAGAGCCATTACGTCTATTCCTTTCTTTGTCATCTCGGTTTAAAGATTTGTACATTCAAATATAGACCTAAAAAATCACAAATCCTCCTATTTTTGCACTCATGATAAAAATTTTTCATAAAATCTTACAGAAAATGCAACACAAACAGAAAAGCAACGTCTTATAGATGAAAAAAAGAGAAATGAGAGAGAACAACAACATAGAAAAGATTTATAATACGTATGCCAAAATGCTTTACAACACATCATTAAGGATTGTAAAGGATTCTTTTAAGGCAGAAGAGATTATGCAAGACTCCATCATTAAATATTGTAACGAGAGCGCAACAACGCAATTTGACAATCCAAAAGGATGGTTACAAAGAGTATGTATAACAAAATCAATAGATTATCTACGCAAAATAAAAAGAGATAACATATTTCTCTCAGAATATGCCCAAGAAAACAGGCAGTACACCCTGAACTCCGAACATGACATTAACGGAATAGACCCTAAAACCAAAGCAGAAGAGATTAAGG
>CAVIKQ010000183.1:0-2263 GCA_963643305.1 Eggerthellaceae bacterium | reverse complement strand
ATATATAATCTTCCCGATAAATACCGGATTGTACTCTCCCTGCTGCTCTTAGAGGGGTACGATTATGACGAAGTGGCCGAGATTACAAAGGCTCCGGCTGCCACAATAAGAAGCTGGGTTATGAGAGGAAAGAAGATGGTTATTGAAACAGTAAAAAGCAAGGAATCATGAAAGAAGATAGAATACAAGAGAACAATAATGTGAATAACACCCCATTTAATGAGTTAGACGGGTTAGATGCTTTCATATTGCAAAACAGGGAGACATTTGAAGAGGAGCTTCCATTGGGACATATAGAACGGTTCAACAAAAAAGTAGCATTAAACAGTGGTAAAACAGATAAGGTAAGGCGCCTTATCCTCTCTGTTTCGGCAATTGCCGCAGTTGCCATAATTGGGGTAATTGCTTTTACACAAATAAATAGAGCTCAGAATGAGGATTATGAGTTCCTATACTATAAAGCGCAGATGGAGAGTGTAAAGGATAAGATATTAAATGAATCGGTTCAAATTGGCGGAGCAACGGAAACAGAGGTAAGGGGAACTGTGTATAGCATAATGAACGAGGCTATTCCGCTGGAACAGCTTCTGCCAGACGAACTTACAAAGGCTCAAAAGGATACAATCCTAAAGAAATACTATCAAAAAAAACTCAACGGACTTAACCAATACAGAAGTATTGTATCGCAAGAGCTTCATAACAACAGATAAGTGGTATTCAAAAGGAAGTTGACAGTGAGCGGCTGTCAGGCTCTCATAATTGTTTGATTATTTTTTAAATTAAAATTTTTAATAATATGAAAAAGTTTTTATTGGCATTAACAGCAGTTTTGTGCGTAACAATCCTTAACGCACAGCAGACAAGCAAAGATTACAGATTTGGCAATGTTACCGGAATTAAGGCAAGCAGCATCTACAATATAAAACTGAGCAAAGGAAATTCAAATATTGTAACGGTAACGGCAGACAGAGAGTATTTTAGTCACATGAAGATTTATAGAGATGGTAATACTTTGGTCTTCAGTTGGGACGGATTTAATAGAAAAAACAGCAGGAACTATACAGAGAAGGGGATTGATGTTATTTTACAGGTAAACACCTTGAGCAAGTTAGAGCTCTCAGGTGCAGCATCTCTTGATGGCAACGGGGACACATACCCTTCGAGAGAGTTTGAATGCGAATTATCGGGAGCCTCAAGTGCAAAAAACTTTAATGTAAATACCAACGAGACCGATTTGGATTTAAGCGGTGCAGGAAGTTTGGCTTTTGGGGGTAATTACGGAAAACTGGAGGGGGAGATAAGCGGTGCAGGAAGAGCAGATCTTAACGGTTGTGCAACCGATGTAGAATTGGAGGTAAGTGGCGCGGGATCTGTAAAATTAAACAACTGTAATGCAAATACCGTAGATTTAGAGGTATCCGGAGCTTCAAACGTTACCCTTAAAGGGTCTGCAGACAGACTGAAAGCAATAGTAAGCGGTGCTGCTGCTCTTAAAGCAAAAGAGCTGAAAGCTATAGATGTTATTTGTTATACATCGGGAGCATCAGGGGCTTCTGTCTATTGCACAGGTACTTTGGAGACAAAGACAACAACGGCGTCAAAAATAACTTACTATGGCAATCCAAAGAGTATTGTTTCACATAATCCCTCTTTGGTAAAAGGTAGAAATTAGAGTAATAAATGGATTTTATGCAGAGGGCAACAACCAAGTAGTGATGTTGCCCTCATTTTTTGTACATTTGCCGTGGAAATAATCTACACATGGACAAGAACTACACAAAAATTGATAACCAAAGAACTCTTTTCTATACAGCGCTTCTCTTTGTAGCGTATATGGCAGTTGTTATGACTCTCTGTTTGGCAAGTTTTTCCAACAACAAGATTGATATAAATTTAAATGACTATTTCTTGGGGATTCGGTTAGACAGGATTGTACATTTCTCAATGTTCCTCCCCTTTCCGTTTATCTGTTGGCTTTTTATTAAACATGGGACAAGAGTAATGCTGCGTAAATCATTCCGCTACGTTGCAATCATAGTGGCAGGTATTCTCTTTGCTGCCATAGCTGAAAGCGCACAGGAACTGTTTACAACATACAGGGATTCTGACCCTGTTGATTTTTGTGCCAACATAACAGGAATATTTACCGGCTCTGTTGTTCTGCTTCTGTTTGAGAAGCAGTTAGACAAAATCTTATACAGGCTTTTTAGAATTTAGGAAGCTGTCTTAAAGCCTCTCATAATAAAAAAGAGCACCGTAACTC
>CAVIKQ010000182.1:0-2922 GCA_963643305.1 Eggerthellaceae bacterium | reverse complement strand
TGATTGACGCGGAGAGAGAAACTGTTTCTTTTACATGCCTCTCATGCAGTCTCATGCCGTTTCAAGCTGATTGAGAGCAAGAGCAGTTGATTGACGCGGAGTGAGACACTGTTTCTTTTACATGCAGTTTTATACAGTTGTGAAAAAAGCATATCTTTGCAGAGGATACAACGCAGACTTATACCCACAATGAAAAGATTATCAATATATCTTCTGCTACTGGTGCTCTCGATTCAGTCACTTGGAGCGCAGAATGAACCATACACCACAGAGCAACTGCCATACAATATAAATTTCTCAAGACCAGACAGTACCATTGTAAATATTGAAGAGTTTGGCAAAAATCTAACCCTCCTCCTCTTTTGGACATCATGGAACGGAGAATCGAGAAAGCAGTTGCAATATATCTACTCCCTATCAAGAAAGATGGCTTTCAGGCCGGTCTCCTTTGTAGCCGTTTCTTTAGATGTGAACAGGGATATATGGCTTAAATATATAAACAAGTTTGGAGGAGATGGGCTTACCCAGCTGTATGCAGGGAAGGACAAGGAGATAATAAAACAGTTTAATATTGTTGCCGTCCCCTCAATAGCAATCCTCAATAAAAACGGGTATATATATCCGGCAGACAACTCTTATAATATCCATGATAAGCTCGAAGAGGTTCTTGCCGGCCTTTTGCAGGATAATTTACAGGACAATGCAGATGACAAATTGCCCATGTCCAACTATTAAGACTTACTTTGAAGCAATATCTGTTTTATCAAATAAACATATAGAGGGTGTATAAATGATACCTATTGTATGCTTATCCTTTATAGCAATCTTACGTAAATTTGTACTATTCTAATACAACAGAGATGTACTACGTAAGAGAATTGGCCAAACTTAACAATGAATCATTAAGCGACAGTAATTTATGCTTCCATAAACTATCCTGTTTCCAAAACAGGGTAATATGTAGGATTGTTGCATCAGAGTATTTGCCTAACGGCAGAATCATCTATTATGGGATAGATTCTAACGGAATTATATATTTTGGACCTTTATCCCAGTGGGAATCTTTATTCTACAACTACGACCTGCTACTCGAATTTGCAAGAGACAATAGAGTGATAGAATACAATAAAACTATTGTTAAAAAGAGAATACGAGGCTTTTTTAATAAAAAACCGAATGTAAGATGCGGAATAATAGGCTTATAGCTGATTAAAATTTGTTATTTATATTAATTATAAATAACTTTGAGACAAATTTTAAAAAATGTTACAGTTAAAGTCAGAAATTCAAAAATCGGGATTAAAAGCCACCCCCCAAAGAATTGCCATATTAGGTGCCATGCATAAATTGGGGCATGCCTCTGCAGATATGGTAGCAGAACGGTTAAGAGATGTCTTTCCATCATTAACAGTTGCAACTATATACAATGTGTTAGAGTCTTTTTTAGCAAAAGGTCTTGTGGTAAGGAGATTCAGCTCCAACAACAAGATGTATTTTGATGTAAATACCTATGCACACGCCCATCTCTATTTTGTAGATGACAACCATTATTCAGATTATGACGACAATGAGCTGATAGAATTGGTAAACGATTATCTCAAAAACAAGACAATCCCCAATTTTAAGGCTAAGAGTATAGATATACAGATAGTAGGAGTAAAAGAAACAGACTAAAACGGCATTGCCTTTTAGTCTGTTTCCGTACTGTTCACAAGCAAAGTGCGGTTATTTTTCGGAGCTTTTGTAGTTTATCTTTACAACCTGATCAACGGAATCGTAATCTTTATATTTAAGCAGGATACCATTTGTGCCTGAAAATTCGGGATTCAACTCTCCCAAACGGAAGCACGCACTGGTGTAGACCAACTGGCTATCCTCTGTTATTGTTTTGTCATCCTTGGTCTTGTGGCGGAACTCCAAAACGGTGTAGCCGTCACTTTCGGTTGCTTTGTCAGAGTCTTCGGCATTTAGTTGGTTATTCACCACATTAAAGTAGTGTACAATATCCGATCTATGTTTTACCCCAAAATCTATATTGAGATAGCCACCGCTTATAGATGCAGATCTGAAAGCAATACTAAGATTCCCCAAAGTATCTTTCTCGGAGTCATACAGGGTAACTACATCTTTTGTAAGAATCTCATTTACAGCCAATAATCTGGCATTATATTTATATCCCGATACCGGATTCTCAAATTGGGTAAAATAGATAACGGCACGTTGTCCGTTCTTGGGCGAATAGCTTTTATAATTGCCTTTGTCTGAGAAATAAATCTTGTCTCCGTTGTCCATAACGGCAGAAAAATCTCCTGCCACACCATTATTCACAAATGAGACCAAGGCATACAACTGCTCCTCTCCGTCACTGTTACATGACTGAAAAACAAAAGGGAGAGCAAAAGCAGATACAAACAAAACTTTTAAACTTTTTAGAATCTGTTTCATATTTATTAGTATTTTATCTTTTATGTGTAAATAAAACGCCGGAATAACAAAATACTGCATATCCATAGGGCATTATTCAATATATTTTTTCAGCCAGGCCCTTTCGCTCTCCTCCAAATAGGGGCTTAGACTATTGTACACAGCAGTATTATAATCCTTTAACCACTCTATCTCCTCTTTGTTCAGCAATTCGTAAATAACAGGAGCTGTGTCAATAGGGACAAGCGTAAAGGTCTCAAACCCCAAAAACTGCCCAAACTCATTCTTAACATGGTTTTTGGCACAGATAACATTCTCTGTCCTTATTCCCCATCTGCCTTCAAAATAGATTGCCGGTTCGTTGGATATTACCATTCCCGCCTTGATTGTAACAGGATTCTCCTCCATTCTTATGCCTTGAGGCCCCTCATGTACGCAAAGATTATGACCTATACCATGTCCGGTTCCATGGTAGTACATGGCAGCATGGTTAAAGAG
>CAVIKQ010000181.1:0-2949 GCA_963643305.1 Eggerthellaceae bacterium | reverse complement strand
AGGAAAAGCAGTACAGCTGTCACAGTAATCATTCCTACTGCAATATATTTTGTAATTTTCATATTGTTCTATCTTTAGTTAATTAATTAGAAAGTCAAATTAAGTCCAATTGAATATGTACTCAACGCAGAGTATGAGAAGTTCGTACTTCCGTTAAAGTATAGACGAGGATCCAATCCTTTACGTTTAGACTGCAACCAGATATTGTCTCCGGTTAGATAGACACGCAATCTCTCTATACCGGCTTTCTTTAACAGATTAGAAGGCAGACTATAACCTAAAGTTATATTCCGTAGGCTGAAATATGAAGCACTGGTAAGATAATAGTCAACAGTGTTCCCCTGGCTAATGGTTTGCGATTGAATCTGATAACCTAATGCAGGAATATCTGTATTGGTATTAACCGGGGTCCAACGGTTAAACATATCCTTGTGGAAATTTGAACCGGCATCTCCGGAGTTCATCAAACTTGCATACGAACTGTCATATACATAACCTCCAAGTTGGAAAGCTGTTTGAATGCTTAGATCAAAGCCAAATGCTTCAAATGTTGTAGAAAGTCCGCCTACTAAATCGGGAATAGATGTTTTTCCTGTCTGACGCTGGGTAGCCTCACTAATATCACTTGTTTTTTCTACAACTTCGCTACCGTCATCATTCTTTGTGTATTTATTGAACATAGGTTCCCCTGTCTCTGCATTCACTCCGGCATATTCATACACATAAAAATCGTACAATGAACCGCCTATTTTTCTCCAATAGGAACCGGCCTGATAACCATTGGGATATAAATCTGCCGGTTTTGAAACAGGCAGTTTGGTCAATTCATTCTTATAGTGAGTTCCATTTAGTGATACGTTCCATTTAAAGCGGTCGGTTTTATAAATATCGGCATTAATCTCTACCTCTATACCAGTATTCTTCATATCCATCTCATTGCGGTAGATGTAAGTTGGACTACCCTCCGAACTTGCTAATGGAGAGGCATAAAGCATATCTTTAGTCTCTTTAATAAAGAAATCTGCATTTATGTTTATGCGATTCCATAAGCCGAGCTCTACCCCCACATTAAAGTTGTCACTCTTCTCCCATGTGAGATCTTTATTACCACGTAATACCTTGGTGAATGCTGCATCGCCATCTACACGGTCTACAGTGTAAAGGTCAGAATAGTTATGTGTATAACCTACATTGTCATTTCCTTGTGTACCATAACTGGCTTTCAGTTTCAAATTACTTACGGCATGTATATCTCTCATAAAATTCTCCTCTTTTATCCTCCAAGAGGCACCTACAGCCCAGAAACTACCCCAGCGGTTGTCTTTATGGAACCTTGAAGAACCGTCTCTACGATAACTTGCAGTCAGATAGTATTTGTTGGCATAATCGTAATCTATCTTAGCTATATAACCCTCTAAGGCGTATTCACTGGTATAGCTGTTAAGTCCCTGATACTCCGATGCATTACTGAATTCCGGATTTGAAGAGTCTGCAAAGTTTGTCATGTGACCATACATATAGTTGTAATTGTCATTTTTGGTTTCATGTCCTAACAAGACATTAAAACCATGTTCTCCAAACTTGCGAGTCCAATTCAACAACTGGTTAAGATTTAGGGCTGCATAACGTGTGCTGTATTTATAACCACGTCCACCTACATTCATTGCATCACCGCCAATTGGGGTTGCAAAATTTGTCTGTAGAGTATTAAACACATCATAGGCTACATTAACTGTAAACTTAAAATCCTGTAGGAACTTGGCCTCAAAGTAGCCACGAGAGCTTAAATTATCGTTTAACTCCTTGTTTATATTCTCTTTAGCTACAGCATAAGGGTTTTGCTCTGAAGCGTAAGGACGATTGTATTCGGTACCAAAGTCATAACGAACATTGCCTTTCTCATCATACATTAGCTGACCGTCTGTCCCATATAAATAGATAGGATAGATAGGGGCAATATTCTGTGAGAACATAAAGATATTGGAGTAATTGCTACCTGTAGAGCCAAACTCTGTCTTTACTGTGTTTGCGTATGCAATGTTGCCTCCCACTCTTACAAATTTGCCTATATTCTGGTCTACCTTTACACGTGCAGAAATACGGTCGAATCCGGAGCCTACCATATATCCTTCATCGTTCAAATACCCTAAAGAGGCATAGGCCTGTGTATTCTCTGTTCCTCCTGCAATGTTTATATTATACTCCTGACGAATACCATTTTCAAACGGGTCTTTAGTCCAATCGTCTTTCCATTTGTAAGTGGTAGCTGCAGGATTCAATTTTCCTGTAACAGGATCAATAAGAGCATTGTCGGCTACTCCGGAGAACTTATTGTATTTCAAATATTTTGAAACAAGATTTTGTGCTGCATACAGGCTGGCACCTGCATATCCCTTAGATGAGATTAAACTGTTACGTATAGATTCATACATCATCTCATAATATTCACCGGCATTAGTTATAACATCATAGGGTTGTACGCCACGTGTATTGAAGCCATATCTTGATTCAAAATTGATACGCACCTTACCGGCCTTGCTGCCTTTAGTGGTAACAATGATAACGCCGTTTGAACCACGGGCACCATACATGGAGTTTGCTGCTGCATCTTTCAGTACGGTTAGAGACTCAATGTCTTGTGTGGAGATTGAATTCAATGAGCCTTCGTATGGAACACCGTCAACTACAATCAAAGGCTCTTGACTGCTCGAAATGGAACCAATACCACGAATACGTATGCTGGCACTTGACCCGGGAGTACCGGATTCAGAGGAGATCTGTACACCGGCTATAGCACCCTCTAAAGATTTGGATATATCAGAAACCTGCATCTTCTGAATTTTCTCTCCACGCATAGAGGTAGCAGAGCCTGTAAAAGATGATTTCTTAGCCACACCATACGCCACAACGATAGTCTCATCAAGGTCAATGGCTTCATTCTCCAATACC
>CAVIKQ010000180.1:0-3009 GCA_963643305.1 Eggerthellaceae bacterium | reverse complement strand
TCATTGACGGATATGGTGCGTAACATAGAGAACGGATTGGCTCTGATTGAAAAATGGTTACGCAACAAAAATACAATAGAGTTTCTTGGAATATGGGAAGAAATGTACAATCCGGATTTTAATTCCCCCGAATTCGAGGGAATTAAAAATGAAGCCGGGCTGAACCGGTTTATTCTTTCAGTGAAGCAATGGACGGAAAAGACCAATTCGAGAGGGCTTATAGCAAAAGCCTGACGCTATGGTGGTACTTACGCACATAAGGATATTGCGTTTGAGTTCGCCTCTTGGGTTTCTCCCCAATTCAAACTCTATCTGTTGAAAGAATTCCAACGTCTGAAAGAACAGGAACAAACCCTATTAGGCTGGTCTGCCAAACGTGAGTTATCCAAGATAAATTACCGCATACATACCGATGCCATAAAACAGAACCTTATTCCTGCCGAAGTAACAGCCAAACAAGCCAGTATTATCTATGCCGATGAAGCCGATATGCTGAATGTGGCGATGTTCGGCATGACCGCCAAGATGTGGCGTGAACAGCACCCCGAACTGAAGGGGAATATCCGGGACTATGCTTCTATTAACGAATTGATTTGCCTCTCAAATATGGAAAACCTCAATGCGGTATTCATAGACCAAGGTATTCCGCAGGGCGAACGGTTGATTAAACTCAATCAGATTGCTATTCAACAGATGAGAGTATTGGAAGGTGACAGCAACGACCGCAAGCTGTTAAAATAAAAAAAAGAATTATCCTGTTCTATTTGCCGAATAAGACAAAAAGCTTTGGATAGACCATTAACGAAATCTTTGATTTGCTTTGTCTGTTCTTCCTGTGAAGCCGCTTTCATCCATGCTTTTACCTCACGAATAACATTTTCGCTATAGTACCCTTTAGTACCTATGGCTCTCCAGTAATAATTCAAAACATTGTCTTCTTCCACCGTGACAAGAACTCAGGCTTTGGCAGACCGAAAAGCTCTTTTGAAAACAGACGCAACATTTTAGGATATTTTTGTTACAGATTTGTTGCGTACTCCTGAATAGACAGTATTTTGTAATTGATATACAGTGAGTTATAAAATATTGCAATCTTACGAAGTAGAGGAAAGACAGTCTGTACTATCAGTGTACGGTAAGCCAAATGAGCAGAGCAAAACCTGTTTGCAGCTGCGGTGATAGAGAAAGTTAACATCGGGAAATTATTTCATACTTTTGGAATAACCATCTTATGGCAATTTTTGTAACTTTATGGCTGTGTTGTTGAGAGAGGAGCAGGAAACAGATATTATGATTATAAGACAGTAACAGACATAGTTATGGGAAAATTGCCTAAGATTTTTGTGCTTGATACAAACGTTGTTTTGCACGATAGCCGTTCTATTTACCACTTTCAGGAGAATGATCTTGTAATTCCAATTACTGTATTGGAGGAGTTGGACAAGTTTAAGAAGATTAACGACACGCTTGGCAGAAATGCAAGGTCGTTTGTGAGATTATTAGATAAAATATCGGACCCAAGACTCTACAACGGAAGTGGTTATCCACTTGGAAAGGGGAGGGGAACACTCACCATATCGCTTGCCCATCCGTTTCCAAAAGAACTTAAAGATTGCTTTACAGAAGATATTCCCGATCACAGAATCCTTTCAACAAGTATCTGGTATAGAAATAATTATCCTAACAGAACAGTAGCCCTTGTTACCAAGGATATTAATCTTAGAATGAAAGCCAAGGCTGTTGGAATGTTTGTTCAGGATTATTTGACAGATAGGATAGAGGACAACAAGGTAGAGAAGCAGCAGAACAACGTTGAATTTATACAAGAGATTGCACCGCGCTTTTTGGATGAGATTGCAACCAATCCGCAAGGGGCATCTGTAAATGAGATGAGGCTTCCACTGCCTCTTAACAACCAGCTTTTCAGGTTCAAGCTTCCCGATAACTACTCTATCCCAGCCCTTGAAAACGAGGATTTTAGCGCATCTGTAAGTGACCCTATCAGAAAGAAATACCTTTTAGGACGATATAACAGGGCAACAAACAGCATATTGTGTGTAAAACCGCAAACTGTTTACGGCATATCTCCAAGGAATGAGGAGCAGGCTTTTGCAATAGATGTTTTAATGGATCCTAACATTAAGCTTATTACACTCACCGGAACAGCCGGAACAGGGAAGACATTATTGGCATTGGCTGCTGCATTGGCGCAGTCCGACAGTTATGACCAGATTCTGTTGTCGAGACCGGTGATTCCTTTAAAGAATCAGGAGATAGGATTCCTACCGGGCGATGCAAAAGAGAAGATAGAGCCATATATGCTCCCTCTATATGATAATCTCTCTGTCATTAAGAAGAACTTTAGAGATACCTCCAAAGAGAATGTAAAGATAGAGGATATGCTCAGGCGTGAGAAGCTGCTTATCTCCCCTTTAGCGTATATAAGAGGCAGATCTCTCTCCAATGTCTTTTTTATTATAGATGAAGCGCAAAATCTTACACCTCACGAGGTTAAGACCATTATCACCCGTGCCGGCCAGGGAACCAAGATAGTGCTGACAGGAGATATAGAGCAGATAGACCAGCCATACCTCGACAAATGGTCTAACGGACTTACCCATCTTAATGATAAACTTACAGGGGAGGAGCTGTTTGCTCATGTGCATCTGCTCCATGGAGAGAGATCTCAGCTTTCTGAGTTGGCAGGTAAAAAACTCTGATGAAAGAGAGAATTTAACTACAAAATTAAGGCTGACCGGAACCGCCCGGTCAGCCTTAATTTTGTAATGAACAGTATTGCAATGCAGCCCTTGCTATCTCTTTTTATATACAGCTACTATCTCCCCTATAAACATCTTATGGAGCGGGTATTTGGTACGCTCAGCTCTAACGTCCGGTTGATTAATGGCATCGGGAGTTATTGGCATGCTTACTAATTTTTTGCACTCAATTATGAGATTGGCCTGTCTGAAAGCAATACCTTTGTTATTGGGAAGCATAAGAGGGGTC
>CAVIKQ010000179.1:1594-3047 GCA_963643305.1 Eggerthellaceae bacterium | reverse complement strand
CCTCTATTGACAAGACAAAGGAGCTGATGGAACAGTGTGATGTAGTTGTGGCAACGGGTGGTATGCCTATGGTTAAGTCTGCGTATTCATCGGGAAAACCATCATTTGGAGTAGGAGCCGGTAATGTGCAGGTTATCTTAGACAGAAATATAGATTTTAACGAAGCTGCCGACAAGGTAATTACAGGGCGCTCTTTTGATAACGGAATCATCTGTTCTGGGGAGCAGTTCTTTACATATCCCGCTAAAGACAAGGATGCTGTTTTTGCAGCGTTCAAGAACCATGGAGCCTATTTTGTAACTCCTCAAGAGAAGGATAAACTCTTGGATGCTCTGTTCCCTAACGGAAAAATTAACCGAGCGTTGGTAGGAAAATCTGCAAAGGTTATTGCCGATGCTGCAGGGTTCTCTATTCCTGAGGGCACCAGAGTTATAGTAGCCGAGGCTGTTGGAGCCGGCAGGGCAGACAGAATATGCAAAGAGAAAATGTTCCCGGTTATGGGGTGTATAGGTTTTGATAATTTTGAGGAGGCCATAGAGATGGCTAAGACCAATCTTACTATGGAGGGTAACGGACATACTGCCGGTATACACTCCAATGACCAGGCAAACATTATTAAAGCAGGTACAGAACTTTCAGTTTCGAGATTAATTGTCAATGCAATCTGTGCCACAACTGCCGGGGGCTCAATTCAGAACGGATTGCCTGTAACAAATACTCTTGGATGCGGTAGCTGGGGAAATAATTCTATTTCTGAGAATTTTACATACAAGCATTTACTAAATATAACAAGAATAGCCCCTTTGTCGGCTAGAATTCACGTGCCTTCCGACAAAGAGATATGGGAGGATTAGCAGATTCTATTATGGAGTTTTTCGCAGTTTTAGTAAGGTTTTAGTTGTTTTAGTATTATAAAGATTATATTGGGAAGACTTTCATAACAGATTTGGAATAACACCATTATTTATAGTAGTTTAGATAAGAATTGTATGTAGATGAGTTGCCATTGCATTAATAATGGCAACTCATTGTTATATTATAAACATATCAGATGCACAAATGGGTTGTACAAATAAAGCGGTTAAAATTATGCAGTATGACCGCAAAGATGTGTGTGACTCTTTGTGTAGGAAAAGCCAAAAACAAATTTTTGTTTTAGCTTTTTCTTTATATCATCCTGTATTGTTTGGCAAAATTGATGGCTTCTATGATGTTTTCCACTCCTAATTTTGCCAAAAGGCTCTTGCGATATCCTTTTACCGAGTCGAACGAGCGGTTCACTTTATCAGCTATTTCCTCTGTTGTATAGCCCATTGCCGACAGTTTCAGTACGTCCAATTCCAATTCTTTTAGTGTAGGCAACGGTACTTCTTTCCATTGACCGGGAGTCCTATGATAGACCCAACGCGCTTTTGATTTGGTATCTATTATCACTACATTCCCACTTTCGTTT
>CAVIKQ010000179.1:0-1584 GCA_963643305.1 Eggerthellaceae bacterium | reverse complement strand
CATAGATACCACACAAAGAGCCAACCACACTTTGCCACTATTAGTAAGTCGTAGAGGTGTCATCTGGTGATTGATAAGCCATCTCGTTTTCGAATTTTTGTTGACAATACGGAAGTCGTATGAAACGGTATAATTGCATAAATCACGAGACGGAACATCTTTGAGAAAACGGAATACAGCACTGTTTGCTTCAAGAAGTAAGCCCAAATCTTCAGGGACTATTTGATTTATGTAAAAGTTGTAACCCATTCGCTGTACCTCTTTCACATCATGTCCGCATAAAAAGAGCGGATTAGCCGACACGCCTAAAAAATCCTTATGATAATAGTCAATCACGTACACACTTTTGTAGGTAACACGAGCAAAAGCGTTGATATCTTCGAGGACTCCATTAATGTCATTGTATGCTTCGTCCGGTATGTGTTCTATTTCGTTCTCTTTAACAAAAAAATCCTTTATTTCTATCATAAATATACTGTGTTTATTAGTAATAGTTGTAAACGAAGGTACACAGAATTTGATATAGTCCCTAAAAGTGTTTTGTTTATTTGTCGTGGAGTATGTAAAATTACCCAATTGGGTAATTTTTTTACTCATAAGATATTATCACCTATTTGGGTATTGTTGACAGTGATGTGAAGATGTTAACTTTACAGCCAATAAAAGACAAAACTATAATTAACACGCTGATTATTTTGCAGAGCGCTATGTGAGAGAAAGGCGGGTGAGGATAGTTTGCAAACGAACGAGCAAATAGACAAGCGGGGTAATCTCGTAAGGCTTACTACTTGCTAAGTATTTATTAACTTTCCCCAAAACTCAAAAAAACAAAAAGAGGGAAGGGAAGCAAAACTGTAAAGAAGAAATGAAAAATTTAAAATCTTTAGAATTTGAGACAATAGATTTGTCTGAACTAAAAGGTGGAGGATCTGATTTTAATGCTCAAGCTACCGGCTGTATAATAGCCTATGGAAAGTGTTTCGGACAAGATTCTGGCTGTGGAATATTCCATGGAACTTGTAAGGCTATTGAGCCTGGTGAGGTAGAAAAATAAGTTGGGTTGACAGGTGTTGTCAACAACACCTGTCTCTTTAAAAAAATTAGAATGGAAGAGCTACATTTGATACAAGGAGATGCTAATTTAAACTTACTGTTTCATCCTACTACATATTCGATGTTTTCTGTCAATGATGAAGTTTTTGCCATCGTAAAGCGTTTAAAACAAACAGGGGTTGCCCAAACTGCAAAAGAGTTTGGATGTTTAGAACAAGATATAGTCAATTTTATAGAAAGCTTAAATGGCAAAATAAAGGAAAACAAAATAAAAGATATTGCTACAACTACCGGCAAAAGTAAATCTATAGATAGAATTACATTACACATATCAAATGACTGTAACCTACGATGCAAATATTGTTATGCTAATGGAGGAAGCTATAATCAGCCTCGTGATTTAATGTCCAAAGAGACAGCACAAGCCTTTGTAGAGTTTTGTTGTGATAATTTTGAAAATATAGGTCATATAGTTTTCTTTGGAGGTGAGCCAATGCTGAATGTTAAAGTAATGGATTTTATCTGCAACCA
>CAVIKQ010000178.1:0-3049 GCA_963643305.1 Eggerthellaceae bacterium | reverse complement strand
GGTATTGGAGAATGAAGCCATTGACCTTGATGAGACTATCGTTGTGGCGTATGGTACACAGAAAAAATCATCATTTGTAGGTTCTGCAACCCAACTAAAAGGAGAGGCACTGAAAAAGATGCAGACAACAAACGTTGCTAAAGCTCTTGAGGGAGCTGTAGCAGGTTTGCAGACAGCAAGTTCTTCCGGAACTCCTGGTTCGGGCGCAAGCATTCAGATTCGTGGATTTGGTTCTGTGAGCGCATCAACATCACCTTTGATTGTAGTTGACGGTACTCCATACGAGGGAGGTCTTAACTCTATCCCTCCTCAGGATATTGAGTCTATTACAGTACTGAAGGATGCGGCAGCAAACTCTATGTATGGTGCCCGTGGTTCTAATGGTGTTATCATGATTACTACCAAGAGAGGTGTAGAGGGCAAGGTTACCATTAACTTCGATGCTAAAGTTGGTGTTAACTCAAGAGCTGTTCCTGCATATGATGTAATGACAAATCCGGGCCAGTATTATGAAATGGCTTGGGAGGCAATGAGAAACTCTGTTTATTACACAGGTTCAATAGCAGATCTTGCAGAGGCTGGCAGGTACGCTTCTGCTAATCTGATTAACGGAGACGGTGGCTTAGGTCCATACAACGTTTACAAGAATGTTGCAGATGATGCCCTAATAGACCCTACAACCGGCAAACTTAATCCAAATGCAACAGCTCGCAAATGGACAGATGACTGGAACAAGGATGTATTCCGCAACGGCTTGCGTCAGGAGTACAACCTCTCTGTATCGGGAGGATCAGACAAGACACAGGGTTATATGTCTGTTTCTTACCTTGATGATGAGGGATATGTTCCTAATTCAGGGTTCAAACGTATTGCGGTTCGTACAAAACTGGATCAGACTGTTACACGTTTTGTAAAGGCAGGTATAAACCTTGCATACTCAAACACAGATCAGGCAAGATATAATGACAGTGAGGGTAGTAACTATTCAAATATGTTTATGTTCGCTCAGTCTATAGCTCCTATCTATCCTATTTATCTATACGACGAAAACGGTAACCGCCAGTACAACGCAAGAGGTGAGGTTCTGTATGACTGGGGTGAGACAGGACGTGCATACGCACCTACCAGCAACCCTTACGGTCAGGCTCTCTCTTCAAAGACAAGCGATATATCTGACAATGTATCTGCAAGAGGATATGTAAATATTAATATACTTAAAGATTTGGTATTCTCTGCAAACGTTGCATACGATGTATTCAACACTAAGAGAGACTATTATACAACACCAAACGGTGGTGATGCAAAGAATGTTGGCGGACGTGGTTATCAGTATGGTGAGAGATACAATGCTTTAAATGCAAACCAGTTGTTAACATGGACTCCTTCATTTGGGGAGCATAATCTTAATGTCCTTGTAGGTCATGAGGTTAAATCAGACGAGAGTTATACTCTTTACGGTCACATGACAAACTTTGTAAATCCTAATGTTACAGACTTTGCCAATGCTACTGTTTATCAGGATTTGTCATCTTACACAAGCGAATATTTCCTTGAGGGTCTATTCAGCCGTGTAGAATACAATTATGCAAGCAAATATTATCTCTCTGCATCATACCGTACAGACGGTTCATCTCGTTTTTCAAAGGATAAACGTTGGGGTAGTTTCTGGGCTGTTGGTGCTTCGTGGAATGCAAAGGCAGAGAACTTCCTTAAAGATGTAAATTGGGTAGATCTTCTAAAGATTAAAGCAAGTTATGGTACTCAGGGTAATGATAATATCGGTTATACCAAGGTTTACGAAAATCTTTACAGAGTAGACAGAGTAGACGGCAGTGCTTCATTGACACAGACTTTCCGTGCAGCTCCGGATGTAACTTGGGAGAAATCAGATAACTTTAACGTAGGTTTTGAAACAAGGTTGTTCAACAAAGTATCTGTTAATTTTGAGTACTTCATTAAAGAGACTAAAGATATGATCTATTTGCAGCCTCTTGCTCTGTCTCAGGGTAGTCCATCTTCACAGCTTGTAAATGATATGGACATGAAGAATACCGGTATAGAGTTTGAAATTAGCGCAGATCTGTTCAGAACAAAGGATTTCGCTTGGAATGTATCATTGAACGGAACTCACTATAAGAACAAAATCACAAAACTCCCTTCAGACTATCCTGCAGAGGGTAAACAGTATGGTTCATACTGGCGTGAAAAAGGTGGTTCGTTGTACGATTACTACCTGTATGAGTGGGCTGGTGTAAACCCTGAGAACGGTCTGCCTCAGTATTATAAATATGATGAGAACGATGAGCGTTCAATAGTAAACACCACATCAGAAGCTACATATCGTAAAACAGGTAAAACTCCTATCCCAGACATTTATGGTGGTTTCACAACAGCATTTACATATAAGGGCTTTGATTTGAGCGCAAACTTTGCATACCAGCTTGGTGGATATACACTTGATTCTGTATATCAGCAGTTGATGTCTGCCGGCGGTGCAGGTCACAACTGGCATAAGGATATTCTAAATAGATGGACTTCTACCAACACCAATACAGGTGTTCCGCGTGTTCAGATGAACTATCAGGAGGCCAATGCATCTTCAACAAGATGGCTAACCAAATCATCTTATCTAAGTTTAAGAAACCTGACATTTGGCTATACAATACCTCGCGGCATTGTTAGTAAGATTGGTTTGTCAAACCTAAGGGTTTATGTAAATGCCGATAACCTGTGCTATATATCGGGAAGAAAGGGTATGGATGTTCGTAAATCATTTAGCGGAGATAACGGCTTTACATATTCGGCATTACGCACAATATCCGGAGGATTATCCATAACATTATAATTTAAAAAACAGTTGAATTATGAAAAAATATATATTAATACTAACTTCAACAGCTCTTTTGCTCACAGCCTGCGAGAAGTCTTTTGATGTGAAAACTACCAGTCGTATGACCGGTTCGGAGGCTATAGCAAAGGTAGAGGAGGATCCGGAGTTTCTTTCATCGTATATAAACGGATGTTTTGCATGGTCTGTACAGTATAACAC
>CAVIKQ010000177.1:0-3077 GCA_963643305.1 Eggerthellaceae bacterium | reverse complement strand
TTGTAACAGTTGTAACAACAACCTTTGAACCCTGTTTTGTAAGGATGACATCCTTTCCTCTTACCCCGTTGTTTGCAGATTTGTCAAAATCTACCCCAAGGTAACCGAGCTGAGAACATACCTCCTCTCTTGTAGCGGGATCATTCTCCCCTATTCCTCCTGTAAATACAATAAGATCTACTCCGTTCATTACCGCAGCGTATGCTCCAATATATTTAAGCACGCTGTAACGGAACATATCTAAAGTAAGCTGTGCCCTGTTGTTACCGGCTTCTGCTGCATTCTCAACATCCCGTGCATCTGATGAAACTCCCGATATGCCAAGAAATCCGCTCTCCTTATTAAGAATCTTGTTTACAGCCTTATCATCTATTCCGTATTTGGATTGCAGGAAGGTGACAATACCCGGATCTATAGTGCCGCATCTTGTGCCCATTATAACACCCTCCATTGGGGTGAATCCCATAGAGGTATCAACAGAGACTCCGTTTAGGATTGCCGTAACGGAACCGCCGTTTCCAAGGTGACAGGTTATTATTTTTGAGTTATTGAAATCTATACCTGCAATCTTTGCAGATTTTTGGGCAACAAACCTGTGGCTTGTACCGTGGAAACCATATCTGCGCACCTTGTCTCTTACATAATATTCGTATGGAATTGGGTACATATACGCTTTCTCAGGCATTGTAGCGTGGAATGAGGTATCAAAAACAGCAACCTGAGGTACCTCCGGCAAAAGAGATCTTACCGCCATTATACCTAAAAGATTTGCAGGATTATGTAGAGGCGCAAGCTCACAACATCTCTGTATCCCCTCTATAACCTCGCTATGTATTACCTTGCTGCTGTTGAAAATATCTCCACCATGGGCAACTCTGTGACCTACAGCATCAATCTCCTTTAAGGATTTCAATACTCCGTGATCCGATGAGACAAGCAGGTCTAATACCCTCTTAATGCCCTCTGTATGATTAGGAATGGGGGCCTCAATCACAAACTTCTCTTTTCCATCTACCCTATGGGTTATTTCACCAACCTCCAAGCCGATTCGTTCTACAAGGCCCTTGGAAAGAAGTGTGTAATTGGAATCAGATTTCATATCCAAAACCTGATACTTCAAAGATGAACTTCCACAGTTCAGCACTAAACTTACCATAAACAAATAATTTTAAAACCGTTAGGAGATTATATGTGGGCAAACACATATATCTCAAACAGTTTATTAATAAATAGCTCAAATTTAAAACAAATATATATATAAATTGGCGTAATTCTACAAAAAATCACATCAATTATAATAATCACTCAAAATTTGTAACAATATCAGGCACTATAACCTTTACAGCCTTTGAACAAATTGTTGCAACTATGTTTCTCTCCATTGTACGGCTCTCACCGTCAAACTGTATCAACCCCTCGGTTTCTCTCTTTATCTCTACCCTTTTACACCTGTATGTATCAATGTATTCAGAGTAATTAATGGCTTTAAGGAAAAGCTCAGCTGTAAGCACGGGCATATAGATGAGAGGTGCCCTTTTCCATATTACCATATCTAACATTCCGTCTGTTACATCTGCGGCGGGGGCAATAAAAGCATTGTTACCCCATTGTGCACAGTTTGCAAATGTTATGAGGAAAGCCTTTGTAGAGAAGATATGTCCATCTATATTTATCTCATACTGTTCCCGTCTGTACTTAAGGTACTCTCTTGTACATGTTTCCATGTATGTAAATACCCCCCTTGTGCCTGCTCTGTTGAACTGTGCACCTACAACAGCATCAAAACCAAGCCCTGCAGTACAGAAAAAATATTGACCGTTAATTATCCCTGCATCAATCTCTATATAATGGTTCTCTAAAATAACATCTACAGCCTTGTAGTACAGCATAGGAATCTTAAGATGTCTTGCCATACCGTTACCGGAGCCGGCCGGTATGATTCCCAATCTTGTATTGCTGCCAACAAGCGCTTTTGCAATCTGGTTTACGGTACCATCTCCACCTATAGCTACAACAACATCAAACCCCTCATTTTTAAATCTTTCTGCAGCTTGATACGGATCCTGTGCAGTTGTTGTAGTATAATACACGGCATCCCATGTTACACTGCCATCTAACTTGGAATGAAGATATTCTACAATTTTTTCTTTGTGAGAAGTTCCCGATATTGGATTAACTATAAATGCTATCCTTTTTCCCATATTTGCAAATATATATCAATTTTTACTATTTTTAGGAAATTTTTTAGACGGATATGTGGGGCGACAAAACAAAATATTTCCTCTTCTCATTTCTTATTGGGATTATAGTATCAAAAACCAACTTTTATCTATTTGAACACAACTCTATTGGGTATAATTCTGTTTTACAGATTGCTCATACGGCACTGTTGCCGTTACTGTTACTCTCCTCAATAGGATACCTTATGTATAACAGGCGGTATGACTGTGTCATATATATGGCGGTCATTCTGTTTTTCTGTCTCGGCTACAATAATCATCATTACAACAACCCTTACAGGATTACAATGGAGAGTGAGGTGATAGAGTATGCAAAACGGCGCTGTATAGAGATGTGTAACATTATTCCCCCTAAATATGCCTGTTATGTAAAGGCTCTGTTGTTTGGAGACAGAGGCGGAATCTCCTATGCAGAAAAGGATCTTTTTATCAAAACGGGAACGCTTCACCTGTTTGCCCTATCGGGATTACATGCCGGTATAGTATATTCAATGATATACTACATCCTATTCCCCATTAGATTGATACGGTTAAAATGGGTACATCCGGCACTATGCTGTACGGTGCTTGTGCTATACTCTATAATATCCGGTTCAAGCAGCTCTGTAATGCGGGCAACTGTAATGATAACCATATACAATATTAGCAAAAGAGTTTTAATAAAGAGTCCAAGGAGTAATGTCTTGCTCGTAACTGCGTTTATATTAAATCTTTATGCTCCCAACTCAATATTTGAGGTGGGGTTTCAGCTCTCCTTTGCAGCCATGATTGGTATTCTGTATCTATATCCGTATATCAAAAGCTGTGTATTGAGATTCTCTACTCCAAAGCCAATAC
>CAVIKQ010000176.1:0-3170 GCA_963643305.1 Eggerthellaceae bacterium | reverse complement strand
CCATGGCATAGCTCAAACAAGTTTGGCTCTGCTCATCTGGCTTACGGAAAAGGTCGCTTACGGAAAGTGGTTAACCTCCACTTTAGATGAACAGTTCTTTTCTAATGTTTTACAGAGATTGAAACCTCTACTATATTCTTGGTTGCAGAGGTCACCTTAAATGGGTCTGCAAGCATTACCCCTGCCAATGCCACTATCTTTTTGTTCTGGTTCCTTATTACAGGAATAAATTTCTTGTTTTGTAGGTCTACTTTAAGGTCTGAGAGTATATCTGCCACCTTCTTCATCCCTCTCATACCCAACGGCTGCATCCTGTCTCCCGGCAACATTGGCGATATTGTAAAGGTCTCTCCCAAAAGCTCTTTATCTATTGTAAGTTTTATAAACTCAGAACCAAGCCTCTCCTTCTCTATTCTTCCCGATAGATATTTTTTCTGTTCAATACAGATGGCAAGATCTGAATATTGTAGCATACCAGAGAACGAACTTGCCAATTCAATCCCTTGCGGAGCTTTTTCAACCTCTTTACTGTAAATCTTGATAACCTCTCTCTCCTTTTGCAAGAAATACTCGTCCGATATAAAAGAGACCGGCTTGTTGCTAAAAAGAGATGCAGACAGCATATCCTGTTGGGCAGATGTAAAACCGTAACTCAACAAAATATTGTGTAACAACAACTCCGGCTCCAACAGCCCCTGCAATTTTTTAACATCAATAGCCTTAACCATATATCTGCAGGCCGGATAATGTGCATAGCCGGTTACAGACAATTGCGCGGTACACTCTTCGGATACAGCTGAGTCCTGCTCTTTTAGCACAGACTGCAGCAGTCTGTTTGCAGAGGTAAGGTACAATATACTTTTGTTTATCTGCTTTACGGCAGAACTGTTTATCTGCCCCAATTCGGGCAATACCACATGACGTATCCTGTTTCTGCTGAACCTCACATCTGCATTGGTGCTGTCTGTTCTAAAAGGAATGCCAAGATTCCTTGCACAATGTTCAATCTCCTCTCTTGTAAATGTTAACAGCGGACGTACTATTGTAAGGCCGCTCTCTACAACCCGTTTCTCCTTTATTGAGGTACAGCCCTCCAAACCGCATCCCCTTGTAAGATTAAGCAGAAGTGTCTCCGCATTATCATTTGCATTATGTGCAACAGCCACATAATCTGCTTTCTGCTCTTTTGCAAGATTAAAGAACCGGTTGTATCTTATCTCCCTGGCCGCCATCTCAACGGAGAGTCTGTGGTTCTTTGCATATTCATAAGTATTTGAATGACTTACAAACAGCCTTATATCATTGGCTCTGCACCATTCTGTTACAAACAGTTCATCCTCGTTGCTCTCCTCCCCTCTCAGATGAAAATTCAGATGAGCCGCACAGACTTCAAGAGACAACCTGGAATTTTTGAGCAACATAAGCATTATCATAGAATCCACGCCACCGCTAAGTGCAGCTATAACAGATGCACCTTCCTCTATTCCAAGGGATTCCAACTTTTTATCAAATCTGTATTGCATTAGGGAATATGTTGCCTATTTCTTAAACTCTCCAAAAGTATAGGAGAAGTTTACACTGAGCACCTCTTTAAACTGTACTTTTGGAGATTCATGCCCATCCTTGTCTGCTATAAGGACCTTGTCATTATAGATAAGGTTGGTTCTGAGTGTTGTTACCAAGTATTTTGTTAACACCAATTCTGCATTGAAATCCCAATTCACCTGAATATTCTTTGGCTGGTTGAGATAGTCCGAGAAGAGCTTTAATGTTGTCCCTACCGTAAGGTTCTTAAATGGTTTGGCCTTAAAATCGCCTGTAAACTGTGCTCCCAACTCATACCTTATAGCTTCATTCTCCTTGTTTCCGTATTTTGCCCTAAGCGCCTGTTCAGAGACTATCATCCATGTGGTTGTCAATGGGGCAAGGTTAAACGAGAACATATTCTTTTTATCCGGCTTGTACTCCAAACCTATACCAAATGAGAAATTTGCAGGTGCCAGGAATTTGGAAACAAGTTTTTGCCCTCCGCTCGACGGATAATCAAAGCCCGGTGAGAACTGAGTTTTAAAGTACATCTGTGCAGAGGCATAGAACTTATCAAATGCACGGTAGCCAAACTTGCTGTCTAAAATTATCTTGTCATCCGATTTTCTATATCCCGTTTCAAACGACTGCACAAAGCCGTATGCAAATTGCGCCCTGTTCTCATAAAATATCTTCCCCTTGGTATAGTTGAGATAAAAGTTTGTATAGGCGTTAAGAGCCAGAGACCCCGACCCTCCCGATGCCCAGTTCGTAAGGGATACCTGAGAGAAGCCCAATTGTGTAAGAACCCCCCTTTTCCAAAACTTTAGCTTTGCCACAGGCTCATAATTGATGACCGGCACATCAAACTGAGCGCCTATCTGTCTGGCCAACTCCTGTGCGGCATCGAGACCTGTAACCACCTCTTTTATCTCTTTTTCTGTACTCTTTTTGTCTTTCTTCTGGGCAAAGGCTGTTGCCGGAAAGAAAATAGTGCAAAAAATGACAAAAAGAAACGGAAGATACTTTTTTAATCTCATACTATTCAGATAATACGTCGTCTGAGTTATACTTGTAGCCCAACCGCTTGCCCGTGCGCATCTTGGTGCTCTCTATTTTGGTGTTAATCTGCTCTACTGTAGCCATTTTTACCAAGTCGTAAGGAGGAACCAACAGATCAAATTCCAATGAATAGAGCATTGCCTGCTCAACAAAACTTACCAACTCCTCCCTAACCAACATCTCCTTGCCAAAGTTAGAGGTCTTCTGCCTTAACTGGCGTTTTCCCTCAACAAAGAAATATTTGTCTCTGTTTACAAACAGCCTTGCCACAAGATACCCAACATCCTCTCCTCTGTTAAACTTTAGAGAGTCTGCCAAGAAGTTGTAGACATTAATCACTCCGCAATATGAATTAAAGGAGTTTGCCTTAACATACGGGTTCTTCCATATTGCATGGTCTCTGTCGAACTGGAAAACATCTGTATGCAGACTAAAGACCAAAACATCATCTGCAAACTTGAGTTCTGCCTCATATTTACCTCTGTCCCGATACTCCAATCTCACTTTCCTCTCATTCTCCCCCTCAAGGAGATCGTTAAGATCATTGCTCATCTCGCTAAGCACATCTTTAAGCTGATTAA
>CAVIKQ010000175.1:0-3182 GCA_963643305.1 Eggerthellaceae bacterium | reverse complement strand
ATCCACTACAACAGCATCTCCACCTGTCTGCCCAACTAATCCGTTCACCTCGGCATGCCCCTCCTTTCCAAAAATAACTATCTGTGCCCCCAATCTGTAGCTCTCTCTTATCCTCTCCTGAAGTTTAAGCACAACAGGACATGTACAGTCTATAAGAGTTATACCATTCTCTTTTGCCGTTTGATATGTAGTAGGCGGCTCTCCATGAGCCCTTATAAGAACCGTTGAACCGTACAGATGCCTCATGCTGTTATAATCTATTACAGCAAGTCCCTGTTTGTTAAGCCGTTCAAGCTCTGCACCATTATGCACAATGGCTCCAAGAGAATAGAGATGCCCGCTCTTTCCAAGATTTGTCTCCGCACACTCTATAGCCCTTATTACACCATGGCAAAACCCACTACCCCGGTCTATCTCTATTTTGAGGTTCAACATATGATTAATATACAACAGCTATCCAAAAAATGCCACCAACTCCTTACAACCCACTTTCGTCTGCTCTCCGGTAGAGAGATTTTTAAGATTAACCACCCCTGCAGCAACCTCATCGGCTCCAACTATTGCCAAATAAGGGATCTGCTTCTTGTCTGCATAGTCAAACTGCTTTTTAAGTTTTGTATTATCCGGATACAACTCACAAGCAATACCTGCACCCCTCAAAGAGGCAATAACCGGCAAAGAGAAGTTAACCTCCTCTGCTCCCATATTGGTAAAGAGAACCTTAGCCCCCTCCGTTGCATCCTTAGGAAACTTATCCAATCCCTTAAGCACATCATATATGCGGTCTGCTCCAAACGAAATACCCACACCCGAAACCCCTTTAAGGCCAAAAATACCTGTAAGGTCATCATAACGGCCACCACCGCTAATGCTGCCAATCTCAAAATCCATAGCCTTTACCTCAAAGATAGCCCCTGTATAGTAATTAAGGCCTCGTGCAAGCGAGAGATCTATCTCAACCTGCTGCTCTACTGAACAATTTTTAATATATCCAAAAAGCGTTTCAAGCTCCTCTATACCCTTTAGACCAACCTCAGAGGCAGCCAAAACACCCTTGACAAGAGTCAGCTTCTGCTCGGAGGTTCCGCTCATGGTAAGCACCGGCTCAATGACAGCAACAGCCGCATCATCTAAGCCTTTCTCTCTAAGCTCCTCTGTTACCGCATCTAAGCCTATCTTATCTATTTTGTCTATTGCTACAGTAATATCTATAAGTTTGTTAGGATGTCCGCACACCTCTGCCAACCCCTGCAGAATCTTTCTGTTGTTAATCTTAATGCAAACCCTTACTCCGAATCTTGTAAACACCTCATCTGCAATCTGTACAAGCTCCAATTCATTAAGAAGGGAGCCACTGCCAACAACATCAACATCACATTGATAAAACTCTCTGTATCTGCCCTTCTGTGGCCTGTCTGCCCTCCAGACCGGTTGAATCTGATACCGCTTAAAGGGGAATGTTATCTCATTCTGATGTTGAACCACATACCTTGCAAACGGAACAGTAAGGTCGTAACGCAACCCTTTTTCGCATACCTTTAGCGATAGTGCATTGCTGTTGCCCAACTGATCGGGGGTAACTCCTGCAAACGCATCACCGGAATTGAGCACCTTAAACAGAAGCTTGTCCCCCTCGTCTCCATATTTACCAAGCAAAGTAGACAGATTCTCCATAGACGGGGTCTCCAACGGGCTATAGCCATACTTCTTAAATACAGTTCTTACGGTATCGAATATATAATTTCTGCCTGCCATCTCGGCAGGAGAGAAATCCCTTGTTCCCTTTGGTATAGATGGTTTCTGTGCCATGATGATATGATTTTATTCTTCCCGACAAAATTTCCTGTCGGGCTGCAAAGATACAACAAGTTACATAAATAGCGTAAATTCCTCTTACAAGATTCTGACTCTGTGTTACACTCAGTAGCCTTCTTAAAGCATATGCATATATTTTTTAAACCGTTCTGCATGGCTGTGTTTCTTTAATGTTGACATAACAACACCCCGAAAGTTTTTTGTCTAACTTTCGGGGTGCATGTCATTTTAGGTACCCTCACTAAAGTTCTAAAATGCGAGAATGCAACGGGCGTGACGCTTAAATAGCGTCTTTGCCGCCATTGAGAAACTTAATGTGTTTTCATAAAAAATAATATCATAAGTTCTATTACTATATGGTACCATCGATTTTATATTTTCGTCGGTCCCGGTATATTCGTATTTACATTGCTCCGTGGATGTCCAATAGCCATCATTTGCGGTTTTGTCATCTACAGCAGAGTAGGAAAACTTATCATAATTACCTGTCCCAACAACAGCAAGAGCATCATTAAGCGCGTTCATAGCAGTAATTTGAGTACCTGTTAGATTTTCGGTATCTTTTGTTGAAGTTTTTGGGGTAGTACTTGAAACTTCGCCGAGAGAGCTCAATATGTCGCACCATTCACCATAACTTGGGAGATACCATCCTGTAGTGCTTTCCGGAGCGACAGCACTGTAATTATATACTGCGCCAAAGGGTGGATAATAGTTTGTGAAAAAGTTCTTGTCACTACTATATTTATCATAAAATTTATCATAAACTTTTTTTGTGATAGTATAACCGTCATCCCCCTCAGAGTATGCAGCCTTGAGGGTTGCACGTATAGTTCCAATTGCACTGCTGGAAGTTGACCATACTACAGGTGAAGAGGTTGCATTTTTTAGTGCAAGCAGCAGGCCGTGCGGCTTCTCCACCCCCTTTTCTGCAAGGATGCTTTTCAGCGATGTATAGCAAGGACGGCTGTCGCTGTCACTAAATGTATAGGCTACTACGCCTACTATCTTTGACTTGTCTGTTAATGCAGAGACCTCCGTTGCGCTTGCAAACGAGCCATCACTGAGCATAAAGCTTCCAACGGTTGCTTTGCTGTAATCAATTACTTTTGTAGAGTTGGAGGTGGTTATTTCCCCAAGATTCATTACACTGCTCTTTGTGATTTTAAGCTCATTGCTCGTAGATCTCTGATATGTATTGCCGTCCGTTCCGCTAAGAACCAGTTTGAATCCTCCCGACATAGTGGTTGGAGTCACAGCTATGTAGTATGTGGTGTTTGCATTGATGTTGCCCTCTATTGATACGGTGTAAGATGCATCGGAAGCAATGGTTGCGGTTGGAGTCCCGTCCGCATCAATGCTTATGCTCA
>CAVIKQ010000174.1:0-3188 GCA_963643305.1 Eggerthellaceae bacterium | reverse complement strand
ATATACAACCGGAGAATCTGTTTTTTTAAGCGCAATCCTTAATCTCTGCATCTAACTGAAATAAATTGGAATCTTTTTAGAAGCTCTTTTTTGTTTGCAAAAATAAGAAACTGTTTCTCAATATAGGTCTCAAATCATAAAAATATTCTTACTTTTGTGCTGTATGGATAAATATATAGTATCGGCCAGGAAATACAGACCAAGCAATTTTATGTCGCTTGTAGGCCAGGAGAATATAGCGGTTACATTAAAGAATTCTATAAAGAGAGGTCAGTTGGCGCATGCCTATCTGTTTTGCGGCCCGCGTGGAGTTGGCAAAACCAGCACTGCAAGAATCTTTGCCAAGACAATAAACTGCCTTAATCCTACAGATGAATTGGAACCATGCGGCAAATGCGAGTCCTGTCTCTCGTTTGCAGAGGGGAGGTCCTACTGTATTCATGAATTGGATGCAGCTTCTAACAACTCCGTAGATGATATTCGCCAGCTTACAGAGCTTGTACGTATTCCGCCGCAGATAGGAAGGTACAGTGTATATATAATAGATGAGGTTCACATGCTCTCTGCCTCTGCATTCAATGCTTTTTTAAAGACATTGGAAGAGCCGCCTGAGTATGCAATATTTATCCTTGCCACAACAGAGAAACAGAAGATTCTGCCAACCATACTAAGCAGATGCCAGACATACGACTTTAACCGCATCTCCATAGAGGATATTGTAAAGAATCTTACAGAGATAGCAGACAAGGAGAATGTTAACATAGATTCGGAATCTCTGCATGTTATAGCGCAAAAGGCAGATGGCGCAATGAGAGATGCACTAACGCTTTTTGACCAGTGCGTAGCCTTCTGCGGCAACAATATCTCATACAGAGAGGTAATAAAGAACCTGAATGTCTTGGACTATGACTATTATTTCAGGCTAACAGACTTTGCCCTTAACGGAGATTATGCCTCTGCACTCATGTTATTTAACGAGATTCTGTCTAAAGGTTTTAACGCACTCTACTTTGTGGGAGGCTTAAGCACCCATCTGAGAGACCTCATGGTTGCAAAAAACAGTGCAACAGCCTCTTTGTTAGAGCTTTCTCCCTCATTAACAAAACAGTACACCGCACAGGCAGCAAACTGTCCGTTAGGATTTCTGTTTAAGGCACTCGAATGTACCACAGCATGTGAAGCAGAATACAGACAATCAGGCAACCCAAGACTGTTGGTAGAATTTATGCTTATAAAGCTCTCCTCTCTCTCCTCCGCGTCTCAGATACACAGTGTTCCTGTTCCTAATCAAAGTACCCAGACATCACAGGCCACACCTGCACAAACAGCTGCCACTCAACAACAAAAGAGCACAGATACGGCAGAGCCTGTAAAGGATATTGAGGCAAAACCTGCTAAAGATATTGCAGCAGAGCCTGTAAACAGTATTACGGCAGAACCTGCCAACGATGCTTTAACAGAGCCTGTGCAACAGAGAGCAAAAGAGGAGTCAAAGCTATCGGGAGGATTCTCTATAAAGGGGATACTTAACAAGGTACAGAAAGAGGATAAGGCACAAAAAACGGCAAACGAGACAGATAAAGAGCATCTGAATACAACAGATAAGCCATTGGTTCAAAGTGAATTAGATGTTGCATGGCAAAAATTGGCACAAGACAAAAGCAACCCTCCGAGATTGGCATCTGCCGTAAAGAAGATGAACCCGCATATCTTAGAGGATGGCGTTACAATAGAGTTCTCTGTTGAGAATGCCACTCAAAAGAGCTGGATGGAGAAAAACAAGCTTTTTCAGTATCTCTCTTTTCTGCAAAAAGAGCTGTCTAACAGTAAAATACAACTTGCAATAAAGATAAGGGAGATTCCGCAGCAGGAGCGTAAATTATATATGCCGCAAGAGAAGGCAGAGTATCTTTTAAAACATAATCCTGAGCTTGTGAATTTAAGCAGGGATTTAGATTTGGAAATAAAGTAAACGACTTACACAGATGAGGTTATACTGTACAGATCTTGTAAAGAAATATGGTGCCCGCACGGTAGTAAAAGGGGTATCGTTTGATGTTGAACAGGGTGAGATTGTAGGTCTTCTTGGCCCCAACGGAGCAGGAAAGACAACCAGTTTCTACATGATAACCGGGCTTATAAAGCCAAACGGAGGCAGAATCTTCTTAGATGACGAGGAGATTACAGAACTGCCCATGTACAAACGCTCTCAAAAAGGGCTTGGTTATCTTGCCCAGGAGGCATCTGTCTTTAGGCATCTTAGCGTAGAGGACAACATTATGTCTGTAATGGAACTCTCATCGTTAAGTAAATCTGCAAGAAAAGAACGGCTTGAATATCTCATTAAAGAGTTCAGCTTAGAGAAGGTGAGAAAAAGCTACGGAATACAGCTCTCCGGAGGAGAAAGAAGGCGTTGCGAGATTGCACGTGCTCTTGCTGTAGACCCCAAATTCATCCTTTTGGATGAACCTTTTGCAGGGGTAGACCCAATTGCCGTTGAGGATATACAGCATATCATTGCCAAACTCAAGACCAAGAACATTGGGATTATCATAACAGACCACAATGTACACGAGACATTGGCTATTACAGACAGAGCCTATCTGCTCTATGACGGGAGCATACTTGAAAGCGGAACGGCAGAACAGCTTGCAAACAATCCGGAGGTGAGAAGAAAATATCTTGGGCAGAACTTTGAGCTGCGTAAAGCAGTCCTGCACGAGCGCAAAGAGGGTTAGACACCGCTCTTTGCAACTCTTTCATATTCTGCTTTATCTATAATAGTGCAGGTAGCATTGAAAACCGCACCAATCTCTATTGCGATTCTTGCCGTTTTAAGAATACCGTTGAACGTTGATTTTGATTTGAATGATGTACTATCCGCAGCTGTTATATTCCCATCTACTTTACCGTAGATATCTGCACTTACGCAGATAATATCCCCCTTTATATAAGCATTTTCGCCCAATACTAACTTACCTTGCGTCACTACATCCCCTTCGAGCACCCCATCTATTCTAATGTCTGATGCAGTAGTAAGGTTCCCTTTAATTTCGGCTCCCGTAGAGAGTCTGCATACCTCATTCACCTGAGGTTGTTGTTCATCTTTTGCCATATTCTAATAAACTTAGTATATCTATCTAACAATGAACAGCTTCTCCGTGAGCAGCAGCTGCTGCCTCCATTAT
>CAVIKQ010000173.1:0-3228 GCA_963643305.1 Eggerthellaceae bacterium | reverse complement strand
GATATAGGATTGGAGTCTAACAGACGGATTATGGCTGCTGTTGAATCCCTGCCACAGTATGTTACAGAAAACAGAGCCACCAAGGAGCCCAATAACGGAAAAGAGGAGGAGAATGATTTGACACGCAATCTGTTTTCCGATTTGAAGTAATATTTATATGCAATATGTTAATTAGAAAATGAGAAGAATTATGGAGGAGAAGAGACCTATTGTTGCATTGATTTATGATTTTGACGGTACATTATCTCCGGGCAATATGCAAGAGTACTCATTTATTGAGGCTGTAGGGTTAGACAAAGAGGATTTTTGGGAGGAAACGCATAGAATGGCAGAAAAGCAGGATTCAGATAATATCTTGATATATATGCTCCTGATGCTTGAAAAGGCAAAAGAGATGAATCTGCCGGTAAGACGCGAAAATTTTCAGAAATATGGAGAATCTGTAGAGTTGTTCAAAGGGGTAAAAGAGTGGTTTAAACTTATTAATGATTACGGAGAGCAACATGGAGTAATAGTTGAGCATTATATCAACTCATCAGGCATGAAGGAGATTATAGAGGGGACATCCATTGCCAAAGAGTTTAAGACCATATTTGCCTGTGCATACTATTATGACGAGAACGGAGATGCCTTATGGCCCGCAGCTGCGGTCAACTATACCAACAAGACACAGTATCTGTTTAAGATAAACAAAGGTATATTTAGCATAAGGGATTCTGTTAAGATAAATGAATCTGTACCAGAGGAGGAAAAGAGGGTTCAGTTTACCAATATGATCTATTTTGGAGACGGTGAAACAGATGTACCCTGCATGAAGCTCATAAAGCAGCTTGGCGGAACCGCAGTTGCCGTTTACGAACCGGGCAACTCCAAAAAGAGAGAGATAGCGCAAACCCTACTCAAGCAGCAGAGGGTTAATTATGTATGCGAAGCAGACTACTCAAATGGCAAGAATCTCAGTCTTTTGGTAGAGGGAATCATAGACAAGATTAAGGCCGATGAGCATCTGCTTGCATTAAAGAAAAAATTTGAAGAATAAAGGGCAGCCTTAAATAAACTGCATCTCCTTTAGGGTGGCAATTACTATCTCAACACATCTGTCAATTCCAAAGAATGCAGAATCCAAACAGATGTTGTATGAGCCCGAAAAGCCCCACTCTTTGTATGTGTAGTAGTTGTAGTACTGAGAACGTTTCTTGTCCCCTTTCTCCAATATAGAGAGTATCTCCTTATCGGTGAGCTTATCTGCATTTTCTATCCGTTTAGAGTGTCTTATACGCTCTATCCGCTCAGATGAAGAGGAGGACGATATGAAGAGATTAAAACATCTTCTCTCTCTTAGTACATAGTCTGCACATCTTCCTACAAAGATAGCCGACCCTTTCTCTGCAAGCAGTTTGATTGTGTCGCTCTGTATTCTGAAAAGTTCACACGAGTCTAACGGTGTAAATGCAGAATAGTTGTTGTTAAGTACAGATGAGAAGTTCAGCCCCCAAAGTGAGCCTTGCAGATATGCTTGCGGTTTTTCATCTACATTCTTAAAGAATTCCGGAGCTATACCGCTCTCTTTTGCAGCAAAGTATAGAAGCTCCTTATCGTAAACAGGGATATTTAATCTTTTAGAGAGTTCGTTTGCCACTTTAAGCCCGCCTGCGCCAAGTTGTCTTCCTATGTTTATATAATATTTCTCCATGATGTTTTTCTTTTTATAGTTAATTCAAAGCTGTCTTCTTCTCCTCCAATGCCTTACGTTTAAAGACTCTCATCTGATGTAACAGCATAAAGAGCGCTATAAAGCTGGCTATAAGGTCTGATGCCGGCAAACTGTACCATATTCCATTCTCCTGATAGAAAATTGGCAGCACAAGCAACAGCGGTATAAGTACAATGACCTGTCTGGAGAGTGACAGTATTATAGACTTGCCGGCCATGCCTATACTTTGAAAGAAGTTGGAGGTAACCATCTGAAAGCCTATTATCGGGAAGAAAATTACGGCAACTCTCATTCCGAATATGGATTTGTCTATAAGCTCCTGATCTGTAGTGAATATCTGTACCAACTCTTTTGGGAACAGCTCTCCGGCTATAAATGCAAAGACTGTTACTACCGTTGCCCAAATAATGGTAATATTGAGCGTTTTTTGTACTCGGTCAAAGTTCCTTGCTCCAAAGTTGTATCCTACAATAGGTTGCATCCCCTGGTTTATTCCCATTACTATCATTAATGCTACAAAGCAGATTCTGTTTACAATACCGTACGCTCCAATGGCCATATCTCCTCCATGCCTCTGCAAACCTTGGTTAATGAGTATTACAACTACGCACGCTGCCGTGTTCATGCAGAAGGGTGACATTCCTATTGCAATTATATCCTTTACTATCCTGGTTTTAAGGCCATATATGCCTTGCTTGAAATGTATCAGTTTATTGCTGTCTGACAACGATATCCAGATCCATACCAATGAGACCAATTGCGCAAGGATAGTTGCTATTGCGGCGCCTTGTATTCCCCACCCGAATACAAAGATGAAGAGCGCGTCCAATACCGTGTTCAGCACAACCGTAACTATTGTTGCTACCATGGCTATTTTTGGGAAGCCGGTTGCCCTTATTACCGCATTCAGCCCAAAATACATGTGGGATATTACATTTCCTGCAGAGATAATGAGCATATACTCTCTTGCATAAGAGATAGTATTGTCACTTGCCCCAAAGAAGTAAAGGATTGGGTCTAAGAAGAGTATTACTATTACTCCGTACAGAATGCCCATTATTAGATTGAGCGTTACGGTATTGCCTAATACCTTCTCCCCCATCTCATAGTTCTTTTGTCCTAACAACATGGATATCAGCGACGAGGCGCCAACCCCAACCAAAGCGCCAAAGGCGGCACCAAGATTCATGAGGGGAAAGGTTAGCGCTAATCCTGCAAGTGCGTAGTTTCCAACACCATGCCCAATAAAAATACTGTCTACCATGTTATATAGCGATGAGGCTGTCATTGCTATTATACTTGGTATTGCGTAATGGGACAATAGCTTGGAAATCTTTCCGGTACCTAATTCAAGCACCGCGTTTTTAAGAGATTCTCCGTTTCTATTCATCAATCATTTATTAGATGGTGCAAATGTACCAAAATGTCATGTCAAATTAAAAAATGAAATCATAAAACAGAACCTTTTCCGTAAGCCAGATGAGCAGAGGCAAACTTGTTTGAGCTATGCCATG
>CAVIKQ010000172.1:0-3249 GCA_963643305.1 Eggerthellaceae bacterium | reverse complement strand
CGACCATACAACCAATGATCACCATCAACAATAAAGATCCGACAACTATCTTATGCTGCAATAATAGTTTCATGCTTTTTTATACACTTCTGCAAAAGCATTCTATTAAGTTATACAACTTCTTAAAAAGTAGATACTTAATTGAAGCTTAAAAACAATTTAAGAAGAGCTTTATTGACCAATTCTTGTTTGCCGTTTAAACATATTTTCAGTTAGCGAGTTGCCAAGATTTACCTATAACGTTATTTTGTTAAGGTTTAGTTAGTGCTTGTACGGTACTTATGATATGAGAAAAATCTGTATATTTGTAGAAACTAATATTTACCCTATGAGATACGTGTCTTTTAAGAGGCTGTTATGTGCAACAGCTGTTTCTTGTATGGCGTTTTCGCCATCTTTTGTTAATGCGCAGAATGAGTTTAAACAGGCAGACGGCAGGATGCTTAATGTAGCACAATTGGCAGACAGCCTTAACAGTTATGCGCAGCAGGTGCTAAAAACGTGGCAGTTGCCCGGCATGGCGGTTGCCATATCTGTTAATGATTCTGTTATACTCTGCAAAGGCTATGGCGTTAAGGAGCTTGCCCCTGCAGACGGGACTGGCTTTAGGGGATTAAGGTCATCTAAAGAGATTGCATCGGGAGGTGTGGCGGCTGTTGCAAATACTCCCGGCGAGCCTATAGATTCCAAGACTCTGTTTCAGATAGGTTCTGTCTCAAAATCCTTTACAGCAACGGTAATGGGGCAGTTGGTAGATGAGGGGTTGGTAAAGTGGGATGATACTGTAAAGAATATCCTTCCGGATTTTAAACTTTATGACCCTTGGGTAACGGAGAATGCGCAGGTGAAGGATATAATGACACATCGTCTTGGATTGCAGGAGCAGGCAGGTACATATTTTCCTAATATAGGATATGATAGAGATGATATATACAGAATGATTGGGCTTATTAAGCCTGCATACAGTTTTAGGGGGGATTACCGGTATAACAACATTACCTTTATCATTGCAGAGAAGATTATAGAGAAGGTAACAGGCAAGAGCTGGGAGCAGAATGTTAAGGAGAGGATATTCGTTCCTGCCGGAATGAGGAGTTCTGCCCTTAATGCAGAGGGGTACTCCTCTGCGGCTAATGTTGCAACACCGCACGACTACTCTTTTACCCAACCGCAACGTGTTGCTGCAATGTTTGAAAGCTATGTGCCGTATTCGTCAGATGAACCGCAGATTGTAACGTTGCCGCTGTATGGAGATGAGCAGGCTCTTTACTGGCTTACAGGAGTGGGCCCTGCCGGGAGTGTAAGCTCTAATGTTGAGGATATGATTCGTTATGCCATGATGCACATGAACAACGGGTTTATTATAGATGGTTCCGATACTACAAGGGTAATCTCTGAGAAGGCTATGCGCTATATTCATAAGGGGCAGACAATAACCTCTCAGGCAGATAACAGAACAACTCTTTATGCTAACTGCTGGTTTGTGGAGCAGAATAACAGATACAGGTTGTATTTCCATACAGGAACAACCTGGGGAATGACAGCTCTCTGTTTCTTTGTGCCTCAATACAAGCTCTGCGGAGTGGTTCTTGTAAATGCAGAGGCAGGGGCAAACCCAAGATATGCCATAATGAACAGGGCAATTGATTTGGTATCGGGAGCCCCTTACGATGATTATAACAGCCGTTATTTTAATTCATGGATTGATGGCAGGAGGAAAGATTTTGCGGAGTCTAATGCCAAATTAGAGAAGGAGCAGAAGGAGATGATTGCCCTTAACAATCCTAAAGGGAAAAAGGTTAAGAGTAAAAAGGGTGCAATGCCTCTGTTTGTGCAGCAGTTTAATCCCGCTGTAGATGGTGTTAAATATGTTGGGAAATATGTTAAGGATGAGCTGTTTGGAAATGCCGAGATTACTTTGGAGAATGGGGAGCTTTATATTGCCATAGGTAAAAACGGCTACAAGAATATACTAAAGCATATTAAGGATAACAGGTTTGAGTTCCGTAGTGACGGGCACGGTTTTCCTGTTAATTTTACCGTAGATGAGGCCGGTAATGTTAAGGAGTTGGAGGTGGAGTTTAATTATAAGGAGGAGAAAGATTTTGGTACCTGGAAAAAACTTAGTAATTAAAGACAATTGCTGCGTTATGCGAATTTTTTAAATCCTCACGTACCCTAAGTACGCTCCGGTGTTAAAAACTTCGCATGCCTTGTACTTGCATTAATTATTAAGTTTTGAGAGTGAAAGGGAAAGAGTCTTTGACTTTGGCGTTGGCGTTGGTGTTGGGCTTTCAAAGAGTAAAGAGAGTTAGAAATAGAGTTTGTAAAACAATAATACTTAGATAACGTTATGAGAAGATTTTTGTTTTTAGCATTGGCTGTTGCGGCTGTTGTAATGGGGCCGGCAGATCTTAATGCGCAAAGGAGTAAAAAGGCTGTTGCGGCAGAGGAGCAACGTATGCCTGTAGTTGGGGTCTCTGCAAAGGCGTCGGGCGGCGGTGGCGCTACCAATATGACCTATATAAATGCTGTAAGAAGAGCCGGTGGTGTTCCGCTGATAATTCCAATGACATCAGACAGTATGCAGATTGCTGCCGTGCTTAATGTGGTTGATGCCGTTATTGCTGTAGGCGGTGAGGATTTTGATCCGCAACTGTTTGGGGAGCAGCCTGTAAGGGCTTTGGGAGAGGTTGCCCCTGAAAGGGATCTTTATGACCTTATGCTTATTAGAATGTCTGTTAGAAGCGGCAAGCCGTTTATTGGAATCTGCCGTGGAGAACAGGGGCTTAATGTTGCTATGGGGGGAACACTGTATCAGGATATACCTTCTCAGAAAAGGGATAGTTTTGTAAAGCATAATCAGAATGCTCCGGGTACATACGGAACGCACAGGATAACTATAGACCCAGAGTCTATTCTCTGCAAGATGCTTGGCGGAAAGACCTCTATAAATGTCAACTCGTTCCATCATCAGGCTGTTAAGGATATTGCTCCCGGTTTTAAGGTGGTGGCTACATCTGATGATGGTGTTGTTGAGGCTATTGAGATGATAGGTAACAACAAGGTGTTGGGGGTGCAGTTCCATCCGGAGATTTTTGCTGCGGCCGGGAATGATGAGTTTTTGGGGATATTCAGATACCTTATTAATCTCGCCAAAGAGAATAAAAGTTGTCTAAAAAGGTAATTTCTGCGTTACGCTTGCTTCACCTCCTCATTTACGTAAGTAAACTCCGGTTTGTTCAGCTT
>CAVIKQ010000171.1:0-3271 GCA_963643305.1 Eggerthellaceae bacterium | reverse complement strand
CCTCCCGTTTGGGACTGCAAAGGTACGCTTTTTTTTATCCCTGCAAAACTTTTTTCATCTTTTTTATCCAAAAGTTTTTCGGAAAATCTTGCCCTAAAGCATATATAACTGTCTTTCAGGCTACAACAACCAAGCAAAAAAGAAAAAATTTTTTTACAAGATTTTGTAATATCTATACAAATCCCAAGAAAAGGCTCCATCAGCCGGTCTGTTTAGCTCTCCTCTATGGTTATGATACGCTCGCAATATGCCAATGAGCTTTCTCTATGGGCAATTGAGAGCACAGTAAGCCCCTTGTGCTGCTCCTTCAGCTTAGAAAGCGTATCATTTATCTCCCTCTCAGACATATTATCCAAGTCAGATGTCGCCTCATCCAACAACAGGATTTCTGCCTCCTTATATAAGGCACGGGCAATTCCTATCCTCTGTTTTTGACCTCCCGATACCCTGCTCCCGGCCTCATTGAGACAGGTATCCAAACCACACGGCAACGCTTTAGCCCACCTGCCCAAGCCAACCAACTCCACAATCTCCTCCACCCTGCCATAATCAATCTGTTCACAACCTATAGCAACATTCTCTGCCAATGTCCCGTTAAAAATAAAGACCTCCTGAGGTACATAACCCAATCTCTTCAGCCATGAGCTACGTGTAGAGCTGTCAAGCAATACACCGTCTATCCTAATCTCCCCTGCATCAGGCTTTATCAATCCGGCAATAAGATTAAATAGGGTAGTCTTTCCAACACCGCTTGAACCTCTGAACCCAACATGCTCCCCTTTGCGTATAGAGCAATCAAACCCCTTTAACACTGTTCCTCCATCGGGATAAGCATACGAAAGTCTGTTTACAGTTATCTCATTGTCAAATACTATCTCCCTACACTCTCCGCCGGTCTCATCTACCGAATCTTTCAGCCCCTCCTCCAATGTATTAAGACTATATGCAGCATTCTGTATCCGTGTCCATCCCGATAACAACGTGCGTAGAGCCGGGAGCAGACGAAATGCAGATAAAGAGAAGACCCCCACAACTATTTTCACATCACCATCACCTAAGGCCACCAAAAGTCCAAGCCCTATAATTACAGACAACTCAGAAAGGAACAACGGCAGACCAAGCAGAGTATCGAGCTTTATTCTGATACTGCTTATCTTCTCCATCCCTTTGAGAAAGGCAGATTGAAAAAGAGGGAAAGCACCGCTTACCTCTAATTCCGTATATCCTCTGAATGTATCCGTTACCAGAATCTGCTGTTCACGCTTTGCAAGCATATCCTCCTCTCCGTATCTCCGCACCCTTTTCCTTACCACAAACAGATAGACACACATGAGCGGAAGAAAGGAGAGATACAGCAGCAGCACGGTGAATCCGTCATACAGAAGCAGAGCTGCAGTTACCAAAATTATAAGCAAGGCATCTCCGGCCATACGACATATAGAATGGAGCAGACCATGACTAAACGCATAACACACAACATTGGTTTCATACGCCATGCTGTTGCTTCCACGCCTCCTTATAAATAGCAGTCCGCGATTATAATATGCAGAAAAGAGAGAGAAGCTCAACCTCCTGTAGAACGAGAGCAGACACCTGTCCTGATACCGGGTAAAGAGGGTTATAAGCAGACTCTTTATAATGATAATCAAAACGGCTGCAAGACAGAACAACATTGCAACCCTCCTGTTCTCGCCCCCCTCCATAAGGAGATAGAGCACAGGCATCAGCGATGCCAACGAAACAAAATCAAGCAGAGCAGAGAAGAACACCGTAACCGCCATCTTCCATGCCTTTTTGCGCTCATCGGGTTGCAGCAACTGCCAGATTCTTTTCAGCGTCATCACTCCGTACCCCTATAAAATATAGTTTTAGGGGCACGGGCATGCGTAATCATAGAACTCAATATAGTACGGCAAGCCGATTGCCCCAATGCCTGATTACCAACAGAAATATGATGCATCATCCTTCTTATCTTAAAGATAAACACACCGGCCTTGCTTGTTGCCGGCACAATCTTGCCATAGCGCGGATGAAGCATCTCGTTAAGTATCTCACATGCCATCTTCTCTCCGGTATCCTTCTCCTCTTGGGTCCCCTCTATCTGTATATCAGTCCCCAACAATCGGTCAGACAGCAGTGTAAACGCAAAAATAAAACGCCGGAAACGCGTGCCGTTAATCTCTGCAGGCAGACACAGCCCATAATTCTTTAGCACACATGCCCAGTCGCAAAGATGATGCAGAGTAAGCCCGCATCCGTAATGTTGTGCAGCATGATAAGGCACGAACAGCGTATTAAAAGCCGGAGAAGGGGTAAGGACACTGCCCCCCTCTAAAGCTGTCAACTGCGGATTCATCCGCTCCTTGAGCAGTTTTTCTATCTCAACGGCCCCCTTATACTGTTTTACATTAATGAATACCTTGTGATTCTCAACCGGAATACCCTTATAAGTGAACACACTGTGTTTGTACGAACTGTTATCTACATCAATACCGCTCTGCCGCATAAGGCTGTCTGCCAATCTGTTGGCATCTGCATCACTCATACGCTCCCTGTTGGCAGAATAAGTATAGATATCTATATCTCCCCCTTCCCGATGAGATGGGACAGGATAGAGAGAAGAGAGCCCCACCCCTTTAAGCATCACGAGCACTATGCCATGCTCCTCATAGAAACGAGAAAGCTCGTCAACCGTCTTGCAGTAATAACGGTACCACTTCTCATATCTCTCCACAGCAGCAGCCCATACCAACTTTATAGGAAGCGGAGGTAGCAACTCCTTAGGAAGTTTTACAACACCATCCCATGCCAATGCCATTATCCCCTGCTCAATAGCAAGAGAATAACACCGCTTCCACTCCCCCTCTGTACAGCCGGAAAAGAGCACAGTATCTGCCTCCTTGCCGCTCAGCGATGAGCGCAACAAAGCAAACAGCATCTGTTCATGCCGCTCAAAAGGGATATCGTTTATCCTGTTACCGCTCATTTTTCCAGCTCCTAATTAATTCTAATATTGTCATTTGATTAACAGACAAACACCGGCACCGCAAATAATTGCACCTAACAGACAAAAGGGATGGCAGCTATTCTAATGGCAGCCGCCGCCACAAGTAGAACAACCGCCGCTACAATCATGTTTCAGTTTCTCCCCGTGTAGCCCCTCATTAATCTCCTTCTCTGTAGCAGGCCTTACCTTCTCAACCTTACCTGTAAAATGGAGCTTTGCCCCGGCAAGCGGATGGTTGAAGTTCATGACAACCGTCTCCTCCTT
>CAVIKQ010000170.1:0-3290 GCA_963643305.1 Eggerthellaceae bacterium | reverse complement strand
CGGTGGAGGTTCTCATGGTGATTTTGGGCATCTTGGCATTTTGTATAATGTAGATATGATGGGGTTGGACATTGCCATTAAGGGTGCATGGAACTGGGGTACATACGATATTAACCATGACTTTGGCGCATATAACTACAGACGTCCATATCAGTTGTGGAACTTCTATTATACTCTTATCAAAAAATCTAATGAAATAATAGACCTGTTTGGTGCTGAGGATCCAACAAATACACAGTTAAAAGGGTGGCTCGGACAGGCATACGCTCTTAGAGCTTTTAGTTACACTTATCTAATACAGCTCTTCCAGGATCCTGTTGAGGGGACTACCCCTAATGCAAAATTCAGAGATTCGGCTCCTGCCGTTCCTATCGTGTACTCTTCGAGAGACGGGTTCTCTACAGAGGATGCGGCAAAGGTTGGTGGTCGTAACACTTTGGCAGATCTTAAAACAGAGATTGAGCGTAACATAGATTTGGCACTTCCTCTTTTGCAGGGATACCAGAGAGCTTCTAAAAATGAGGTTAACTATGAGGTGGCACAGGGAATAGCTGCACGTTACTATCTCCTTACCCAGCAGTGGGCTAAAGCTATTACAGCTGCATCGGCTGCTCAGAATGGCTTTGATCTAATGGATCAGGCTCGTATTCTCTCCGGCTTTATGGAGATAGAGGATGGTGAGGTAATGTGGGGATTTAACCATACAACCGAGACAATGACCTCTTATGCTTCATTCTTCTCACATCTTAGTAATGACAGCCCCGGTTATGGTGGCGTAGGACAGTCTGTACACTGTATAGACCGCAGTCTGTATGACCAGATTCCTGATACTGATTACCGTAAAGATCTGTTCAATGATGCAAAAGGGGATCCGAATGCAATAATGACAGGTGCAAAGTATGCATATGCATCGAGAAAATTCGGTTATGCTGCATCATGGCTGCAAGATTACATCTATATGCGTAAAGCAGAGATGATTCTTATTGAGGCTGAGGCTCATGCGCGCCTTGCAGATGGTCAGGCAACATCAACTCTTGCAAAACTTATGGCTAAAAGAGACCCTGCATGGTCTGATTCTAATGTTACAGTAGATGATGTTCTGCTTCAGAGAAGAATTGAGCTATGGGGTGAGGGGTTTGAGTATTTTGACCTAAGACGTAACGGTCTCTCTGTTAACAGAAAGTATGAGGGGACTAACCACTCTGCGTCTGCTCAGTACTATTTCCCTGCTCATGGTAAGAGCTGGAACTTCCAGATACCAAGACAGGAGATGCAGAATAATAGTTACATTACAGAGGAGGAGCAGAATGAATGGATTACAGGAACTGCTGAATAATCGGTAATAGTATTACTAAAACATCTTTTAATAGGGCGGCGTTGCTGCCCTATTATTTTTTTCTCCTTTTTGTGCAAAAGTTTGGAAAACGGCAAAACTGCATATAACAGATTAGGCAGCTGTCTAATAGGCAGCCAAGAGTCTTAAAAGGGATAATTATTCTAAAGGGAAACATTTATAAAGACAGTGACATAGCTTATAAGGCAGGCAGCCGAACTTTAATAGTAACGTAAGATATTACGGATATTATTTATATTCTCCGTAACTTTTTACATAAAATGTTCGCTATTCTCAATAAGTAGTTGTACCTTTGCTCACAAATTAGAAAGACATGGATAGAAGTACAGTCATGGATACACTACAACAGCGAGGTGGATTCATAACCACAGGTGAAGTGAAAAGCCGTAGCGAATATGAACAACTTCGCCGTGCAACAGAAGACGGAACGCTTATGCGGCTTCGTAATGGTGTTTACGTGGAAATATCAGCTTTGGCAAATAACATGATAGATGTGGAGCGTATAGTTCCGCATGGGGTACTTTGCCTATATAGTGCATTTGCTCATTATGGACTCTCTACGCAAGTACCTTCTGCTACATGTATTGCCATTGAAGCCAAAAGAAAGGTACGTTTGCCTGAATACCCTCCTATTGACCTCTATTTTTGGAAAAAGGAGAATTTGGAGTTTGGCATAATTCAGAAGAACATATCGGGATATGATGTACTCATTACGAATCTGGAACGAACAGTCTGTGATGCTGTAAAGTATAGAAACAAGATAGGACTTGACGTATGCGGAGAAGTGATAGACTGCTATCTTAAAAAGGAGAACCGCAATATTTCGCTACTCCATGAATACGCAGAGAAACTTAGAGTGAAGAATATATTGACTACATATTTGGAGACAAGACTATGACAAAGGATATAGGAAAGTCTATCAGGACACGCTTACTAAACCTTGCCAAAGAGGAGAAACAAGAGTATATGAAGGTATTGGTTAGATACTTGCATGAACGGTTATTGTTCCGTATATCCGCAAGCCCATATAAGAGCCACTTTCTTCTTAAAGGCAGTTCGTTGTTGTTCGCTTTAGATGGGTTCAAGTCTCGTCCAACTATAGACATTGACTTGTTGGGGGAGCGCATCAGCAATGATAGAGAGAATCTAAAAGAGGTATTCCAAAAGGTGTGTGGAATTGCATGTGAGGAGGATGGTGTCACTTTCGATGCTGCTTCTCTTGAATTGGAGCCAATTGCCGTTGAAAAGAAATATCCAGGCACTTGTGTAAAAGTGGTGGCGCATTTAGATACGATTGTACAACAGGTTTCGGTTGACATTGGCTTTGGAGATGTGGTAACACCTTATCCTCTGTCTTTAGACTATCCGTTATTATTGCCTGATGTTCCGGCTGTAGAACTGTATGCCTATTCATTGGAAACTCTGATAGCGGAGAAGTTTCATACAATGGTTGACCGTGACGAAAGCAATAGTCGTATGAAAGACTTTTTTGATGTATATCAGTTGTTCACCAACCATGAGATAGACCGTGACCTTCTTGCAGAGGCCATTGGCAGTACATTCCGGAACAGGAATACCTCTTACCGAGAGAACCTTGCTCTTTTTACAGACAAGTTTGCAGTAGATGCAACACGCAACATTTGGTGGAAGGCCTTCTTAAAGAAGATACGTTGGAAAGAGCAGATAGATTTCACTGTTGTAATGAAGTGTATCAAAGAGAACCTACAAGAGTATTGGAGTAAAGAAACATTGGGCTAAAATCTGAATGATTATAAAAGGATGCATCGGATAAAGAACTGATGCAAATAGTGCTTAAATGATTGAACAGAGATTCCCGGCCAAGATATGGCCGGGAATTTTTTGTTTATATTCATCTGTATAATCTTCCCGATTCATAAATCCGTAGTCACAATTACAAGTCTGTAATCCCGCTATT
>CAVIKQ010000169.1:0-3300 GCA_963643305.1 Eggerthellaceae bacterium | reverse complement strand
CGCTAATCAACACCATCATTATCTCGCCACGTCGTTGGGGAAAAAGTTCTCTTGTTAACAAGGCTGCTAATTTGGCTATGAAGCGGGATACGAAGTTGCGTATCTGTCATATTGATTTGTTTAATGTGCGCAATGAGGAGCATTTCTATGCATTGCTTGCCCAAAAGGTCATTGCCGCAACATCTTCCAGGTGGGAAGAGGCGGTTGAGAATGCCAAGAGTTTTTTCTCGCATCTTGTGCCAAAGATTTCTATTGGTTCCAATCCAATAAATGAGGTATCAATCGACTTTGACTGGGAAGCAGTGAAGCATAATCCCGATGAGGTTCTTGACCTTGCTGAGAAGATTGCCAAGAAAAAAGGACTTAAAATAGTTATCTGTGTTGATGAATTCCAAAACATTTCGGAGTTTACAGACCCTGACTATTTCCAGAAGAAATTGCGCTCACACTGGCAGCAGCATCAGAGTGTTGCCTATTGCTTGTATGGTAGCAAACGACATATGATGATGGAGGTATTTACAAACTCTTCCAAGCCATTTTACAAGTTTGGCAACTTGATATTCCTCAACAAGATTGACACACCTCACCTTGTGGAGTTTTTTAACAGCCGTTTTGCAGATACAGACAAGAGCATAAATGAGGATGCTGCCAACCTGATAGCTGCGCTTGTGGATAATCACCCCTACTACGCACAGCAGTTGGCACAACTGTCGTGGTTGAGAACAAAGGACGAGTGTACTGTTGAGATTGTTCGGGCTGCACACGCAGCATTGGTTGAGCAGTTGAGTCTACTGTTTGTAACAATTACCGAGACTTTGACAACTCAACAGCTGAACTATCTCAAAGCCCTTATTGCCGGAGAAAAGGCTATGAGTTCTACAGATGTGATGCACCGCTATCACATATCTTCTACGACCTCTATTGCCCGTTCAAAGGCAGCTCTTATCAAGAATGATATATTGGATAATAAGGCTGGAGAAATATCATTCCAGGATCCAATTTATGCTTATTGGCTGAAGACAGAGTATTTTGCAAAATAAGTTGCAAGAGCTCTACTGCATATGCCGGAAAATCACTGCTGAAAAACGAACACGCAACCGATTTATATCTGTAAAAAGGGCAATTACTGCAATGCTAAGAAATTAGCAAAAGCAGGGTAGTTCTTGCTGCCATCCCAGTTGAGTTCCCATTCGCGGCGGGCAGCCCGTTGCATATTCAGCAGTTTATCCTTAGGCAAAAGAATAAAACTCTCTATCTCCGCAGCAAGATCTGCTACAGAGAGGTTTGCATCAACCAACCTCCCAAAAGAATCAGATTCTCTGTTGTACACAATCTCTTTAACCCCTCCGACATTGGTACACAGCACAGGAATGCTAAAGGAAAGAGCCTCCATAATAGATACGGGAATCCCCTCGCTACTGCTTACCTGAACAAACAGGTTGCAATACTCACTTCTGTAGTAATCCAATACAGCACTATGCTCCATCCTACCCTTAAAATCATATATGACCGCGCCATCCTCCTCTAACGAAACTTTTGTTTTAATCTCCTCTAAAAGGGGACCCTCTCCAATATGGCTCCATTTAATACCGTTGTAGCCGTTTCCCCACATCCTCTCTAAAAATGCAACATCATTCTGAATAATCTTCATGGCATCTGCAATAAGCCCAACACGCTTTAGAGGAATAAGATTAGAACAGCTCACAATATGAAACAGGGAGCCGTCCGGTTGCTCCTCAATCCTCTTTGGAACCGCATCCGAGCAGCTGCCTAATCTGTATGTACAGATATGCTTAGGAGCGGTATCGGGATACTTTTTTTTAATATACTCTTTTCCGTTTTCTGAAATGGTTACAGCGTAGTCTATTTGTGGAAGAAGATACCCTCTGAACGGTAGATAGCCTTTCACCTCTTCATACAGATCAGATCCGTGAAAGCGTACAACAAACTTTGGAGTTCTGCCCGCAGTCCCCTTTAGCTCATGCTGTAACATCCTCTTTAGCCTGGGAATAAGCAGGGCAGATTTGTCTCCCCAATAGAAATATGCCGCACTGCACTCTTTTAGCTCATTCACAATACTGTAGACAAGCGTTTTATCCGAGACAATGGAGTTGTACATAAGCGCGTAGTTAAAAAAGAGCCTCAGCTTTTTGGGATGCAGCAAACAACCCTTTGAGAAGAATTCTGTAATCTGCCATAGGGGAGGAGTAATTTTTAGGCCCTTTTTAATAAGCCCTTTTTTGTCTTTATGGTCAAACGGTATAAGCGCCTTACAGATTTTTATATGCTTGAATTTAGAGCAATTCTTACTATTCACTGAACAGGGAGAGGCGTTTGCAGGGATATACAGCGGATGTATATAAATCTCTTTAAACTTACAGGCAAGATACGGAATCTCATCATTGAGGAATGTCTCACCGCTACCAAAGGGATAGCTGTTGGTGAATAAGATAAGTTTGCTCATCTGTTTATCTATTTTATTGCAAAGTTAATTAAACTATTGGATGTCAACACAACAAACCAGAAGTTGTCTAAAAAGGTAATTTCTGTGTTATGCTTGCTTCACCTCCTCATTTACGTAAGTAAACTCCGGTTTGTTCAGCTTCGCAAGCCTTGAAATTCCACTTTTTATACAACTTCTTATTAAGAGAAGACTTAAATTGAAAAGAGGATGACCTTTTGAGTCATCCTCCTGTAATTGTTCGCTTTCGCGTAACTCTTGCATTTGCTTTCTATACAATCTTTATAGTTTTGCAAACTCTATATCTGTTGTAGCTCTCTTAGCTAACTTCTCATCCTTAGACGCCTTCTCTATATACTCCTTAGCAGCTGCAGAGTTGCCCTCACGAGCAGCTACGATAGCTCTAAGATAGTTAGACTTAGGACATTTGCAGTGGATAGCAGCACCTGCCTTTGCATTCTCGCCAACCAACAGGTAAGCAAGAGCCTCATTCTCTGCACCTGTTCCTGCAAGAGCTGCAACAGCCTGCTGATATTTACCGTTTAGAATATCCAATGCAGCCTGATTGTATTTAGCCTCCGGAAGAGTTGACTGTGCAAGATAATCTGTAGCAGCTTTGTAGTTCTCCTGCTGCATAGCAACAACACCCATGTTGTTATAGTAGCTGGCTGTTTTCTCAGTCATCTTGTTAAGAGCGCTCTTAGCCTCTGCAGCCTTACCCTGTCTTAGATAAAGGGCAGCCATATTGTTGTATGCGCGGTTGCTGTTGTACTTCTTGGCAGCCTGCTCATATAGTTTCATCTTGTCTGCAGGGTTTTTCTTAAGATTAGCAGCAGCAT
>CAVIKQ010000168.1:0-3325 GCA_963643305.1 Eggerthellaceae bacterium | reverse complement strand
GGCCATATACGTTCCATATACTGTATAATATTTTAATGGAGTGTACAAACCGTTAACAGCAACTGTGGCATCCTCTATGGTTACCAGTGCTTTTTGTGCCGGAACAGAATCTGTTGGCAATCTATCTAAAAATCCGTTACATGAGGAGAAGATTGCAGCTGTCAGCACAAACAATATAGTTTTATTTATAAATTTTTTCATAATCAATATAGTTTAACAATTAGAAACTAACTTCAACTCCCAATGACACAGTTCTTAAAGCAGGCATACTGTAGTAGTAGTATCCGTTTGCTTTGATTTCGGGATCAATGTTAAGTCCGGAAAATGTAAGCAAATTAGTTCCTGCCAAATAGACTCTTGCATTAGACATCCCCATTCTGTTTACAAATGTTTTTGGAACATTATATGAGATTGTCATATTCTTAAGTCTTAAATAATCTCCTTTCTTTATATACAGGCTTGAGTAGTAGTACCCACCCTGGTTATTGCCGGCAATACGCATTGGAACAGAACTGTCTTTATTTGTCTCGCTCCATGGATTAAGTTGGGATTTTGCAATATTTCTATGGAATGAGTAGTAACCGCTGTTTTCCATCTGCTCAACACCCTCATCCCAAATGTAATGTCCGTATTTATAAGCCCAAGCCATTGAGAATGAGAAATCTTTCCATCTTAAATCTACGTTGAATCCTCCGTAGCCTTTAGGAATTGCTGTCTTGCCCTCTATTACCATTGAGCTTGCATTCTGTCTGTTTGTAGGGTAGTAATTATAGCCATCCTTTGGCATTGCAGAACCGGCTTTTACAACAGTTCCGTCTCTAAGGATTACATCTGTATCAACAACCTGCCCCTTGCTGTAGAACGAACCCTCTGCATACATAGGGTAGCCGGCTTTTAGTCTTGAATTGCCTTTGTAGTTATCCTCAGGACAAACACCTATATAGTTTCTTGTATAGAACTGATAGAATGAATAGCCTTTCTTCCAGATATATGGCGTAGATATGATAGACTCGTCATCTGTAGACAAAGCCAATACCTCATTGTCTACCTTAGACCAGTTTGCTCCTACAGACAAATCCCAGTCCTTATTCTGAATCACATTTACATTCAAAGAGATCTCCCAACCTGTATTTCTCATGGCTCCTATATTCATTAGGGTGCTGCTGAATCCTGTAGAGATTGGAACGGAAGCATCCAACAACAGGTCTGTGGTCTTTCTGTTAAAGTATTCTACAGAGAATGTGTATTTGTCAAAGATTGTAGCATCTATACCAATATTCCAGTTCTTGTTCTTCTCCCATGTAAGGTCTGTATTTGCCAAGTTAGCCGGATAGCTTGCTCCGGAATCTCCATAGAATGTATAATCATACTGAGACAGCCAGCCAAATGAGCTTGATGGCAATGTTCCGCTTGTACCGTATGAACCTCTTAGCTTGGCATCGTTGAGCCATTTATAATCCAGGAATTTTTCATTTGAGAAACGCCATGATCCAGAAATAGACCAGAAGTCTCCCCATCTTGTATCGGGAGCAAGTTTAGAGGAGCCATCTCGTCTGTAAGTTCCTGTCAGGTAATACTTGCTGTTGTAATCGTAGGCAAGTCTGCTAAGGAAAGAGAGTAAGGCTATCTCCCTTGTATAGCTGTAACCATCATCGAATTTAGCTCCAAAAATAGATTCTGTTGCACCAAGGTATGAAAAGTCTATCTTTCCAACTCTGGTCAGCCTGAATGTCTCCTTCTCAGACTCCCATCCTGCCATTGCGCTTACATGATGTTTGTTCCAGGTCTTGTCAAAATTAACTGTTGAAGAGCTTACCATCTTGTTTACATTACGATGTCTGTCTGACATGTAACCTCCAACATCTGAGTATGCATAGAAGTTTGGATGGCCGTACAACCAGCCGAATCTGTCATGTACATACAGCCAGTCTGAACTGATAATTGTCTTTGCAGTTAACCAGTCTGTAAATTTATACTCTGCCCAACCTTTAAGGATGAGACGATTCTGCCAGGCATCATTTAGCTGTGCTTCGTATGATGCAACAGGATTTATGGTAGAAAGAGAAGGGTTGAATGCCTCAAGGTAGTATGAACCATCTTTATATTGATATGGCCATCTTTCGTTTAGAATAACTTTCCACTGATAGAAAGGATTGTCTTTTGAAGACTGTCCGTCCTGGTGTCCGTCCTGATACTGCCAAGAGTACTGAATGGTTCCACCAATTTTTAATCTCTTGCCTATTTGGGTTTCTCCGTTGATTGTGGTAGAGAATCTTCTCAAATAGTCTATAGATACAACACCCTGCTGGTCTGTGTATGCCAATGAAGCGTATATCTTTCCTTTTTCTCCACCTCCCGATACACTATATTCATAGGTCTGGGCAACACCTGTTCTGAACAGAACATCCTCCCAATCTTTGTAGATATATTTGCTCTCATCCTTTGCAGGATAGTTCTGAGCCACCTTTGCAGTTACATAATCTGAGATTGAAGAGTATGATTTCCAAGCACTTGGATTAGCATTTGCATAATTTGTCCAAGCCTCTCTATGAAGAGCTTCTGCCTGAGAATCACTTGCAAGAGGATAGTTGTTGTAGGCAAAATATGAAAGACCTACATTAGCCTTGAATGTTGAGGTTAGTTTGCCGGCTTTTCCCTTTTTGGTTGTGATAAGGATTACACCGTTTGATGCACGAGATCCGTACAAAGATGCCGCTGCAGCATCTTTAAGAATTGTTATAGACTCAACATCTCCGGGATTAAGGAAGTTCATTGCACTTGTAGAGATGTTACCGGAACTGTAGTCTCCACTTGTAGCAGGAACACCGTCTATAACATATAGTGGCTGGTTTCCTGCATTGAATGAACCATATCCGCGGACACTTATCTGCACCTCACTACCCGGCTGGCCTGAATATGAGGCAACCTGTACACCCGGAGCCTTACCGGAGAGCACCTGCTCAAAACTTACTACAGGTGCATCTTTAAGAGCATTCTCCTTAACCACAGATGCCGAACCGGAATAAGAGCCTTTCTTAACTGTTCCGTATGCTACAACTATTGTCTCTTCGAGAGCAACGGCATCTACATCCATTACCACATTGATAACAGACTTGCCTGCAACAGGAACTTCTACGTTAATGAAACCTACAGATGAAAAGATCAGTACTGCATCTTTTGGTACCGACATAGAGTATTTACCGTTTTCATCTGTATATCCGCCAGATTTGGAACCTTTAATCTGAATGGTTACGTAAGGAATCGGTTGCCCGTCATCCTTTGCAGTTACGGTTCCTGTAACTTGCGTCTGGGCATGTATTATACC
>CAVIKQ010000167.1:0-3328 GCA_963643305.1 Eggerthellaceae bacterium | reverse complement strand
GAGGAGGGAGTGCCCAAAAGTTGTATAAATTAGGGAATTGCAAGGCTTGCGAAGCCGTAATTCTTTGCCCAAAAACTTTAATTGTTCCAAAGCGCCTAACAAACAACTGTTTGAATTTGAGGAGGGAGTGCCCAAAAGTTGTATAAATTAGGGAATTGCAAGGCTTGCGAAGCCGTAATTCTTTGCCCAAAAACTTTAATTGTTCCAAAGCGCCTAACAAACAACTGTTTGAATTTGAGGAGGGAGTGCCCAAAAGTTGTATAAATTAGGGAATTGCAAGGCTTGCGAAGCTGAGTAATCCGGAGTTTACTTAACGTAAATGAGGAATTACGAAGCAAGCATAACACAGCAATTGCCAATTTAGACAACTTTTATGTTTATTCGGACTTTAGATTATCCACCGGATTCAAATTAGCCCTCCTCCACACCGTAACCGCACTCACCGCAATTATAACCAATAAAGTAAACAATCCGCACCCTGCAAACAGGTACCAGCTTAAACCAATCTTTGTCTCAAAGAGGCTTAGGAAGGTCTCCCCTGCATAGTATGCCCCAATACCTCCAATCACCACTGCAAAGAGCGCAATATAAAGCGTCCTTTTTAAAACCAAAACAATAAGTTCTCCAACAGAAGCCCCGTTCACCTTTCTTATACTCATCTCTTTGCGACGTCTGTTGCTCTCCTCTATGGAGTATGCCACAATTCCCATTAATGTAATGAACAGGGTTACTGCGGTTGCAACAATCACAGAATCTCTAAGCTGCTTCATCTTAGAGTATTTTGCCTCATACTCTGCAGCAGCGCTCAAAAGGTTGAGTTCTTTGTCGGGAAGTAGAGTATTAAGAAAATCCTGTACAGTTGCGCGGTTCTGAGGGTTGTTCTCAGATAATTTTACAACCAATATCTTAGGTGCCCAATTAATGTTTGCAGAGTCCCTGTAGTTGTAATAGAACTGTACCATTCCACGTTTGTCTGAGTTTTGCAGGTTTCCTAACAGAAAATCCTTGAATACACCTCTTATGACAAACCTGTCTGCTTGACGGCCTGAGTGTTCTGTCACTAAAACCGCTTTACCCACACAACCGTCTGTCCACCCGGCCGTCTGTGCCATCTTCTTTTGGAAAGTTTCGCTTACAATAATCTCATTGGCGGCTGTTCCCGGTTCAAAAGGTCTGCCCTCTACAATAGGCACGCCAAATATCTCCATGCCGTTGGCAGTAGACATATAGAGGTCTGCTATGTTAAAGAGAGATTTCTCTGTATCCTCCGGTAGATAAATATTGTTTCCGCTATGGCCAAAGAAGGGCATTGTAGAGACCAATGCAGCATCCTCAACGCATGATAGCTTCTTTGCCTCCTCCATTACATAATCCCTTTGAGCTACAGGGGCATACTGCATGTTGCAATAGGCAAGCCTCTCATATCTGTAACCGGGATCTGCGTTGGTAACCTTGTGATATTCGAGAAACGTTATAACAAAGAGTGTTATAAACAGCGCAGAGAGGGCAAACTGCACAAACAGCAGTGCGTACTTCCACCCTTTTGCCCCCTCCTTAAGATTCTTGAATGCTGCGGTGACAGGAATACTGGCATATACCGAAGCCGGAATGAATCCTCCAATAAGGAAAAGGAGAACCAGAACCCCGGTAAGCAGGATAATTACATTCCCTTGGGCAAGAGCCTCAATCGGGGTTCCAATCATATATGTTGCCTTTTGAGCAAAAGCCGCTACCAAGGCAAGTGCCAGCACAAGAGATATAAGCAGGTCTATAACAGCATCTTTAAGCAGCATATTCCTTATGTTCCATTTCTCGGCACCGTAGCACTTTAAGACAGCCACTGTTTTGGATCTCTTTATCATGGCAGAGAGTGTAAACAGTACGTAATTCATTATTGATGCCACAAGCAGAATAATGCCCACCACTAAAAGTATTAAAGAGGTTTTGTTGGAATCTGTAAACTTGCCGTGAATGCTGTCTACGGGATGAATCTCAAAAGTATATGTAAGATTCGATTTCTCAAGCTCCTCCAACGGAAGATGCTCTTTGCAAGCCAATTCAATGGCCTTGTTTACAGACTCCCTGTCGTTGGCAGAAGATAGCTTTACATAGCTTCTGTAACGCTCGTTGCCGCTCCAATTATGCGTGCCGTCATACATAAACCTCTTTATAGAGGGCATTGCCAAGAAGAGCGGATTATCTCCAAATTCCGAGTTTAAAGGGAAGTCTTCGTAAATACCTGCAATGGAGAAATCCATATTATTGAATTTAAGTTTTTTCCCTACAAGAAAACCGTAGTCCTCCCCTTTGCACATCTTTGCCGCAAACGACTTTGGTACAGCAAGATTCAGGTCTATATCAAGGGAGTTTGTAATGTTCCCTGCAACAGCCTTTCTGCCCAATATCTTAAAAAAACAGGAGTCTGCAATACTTACCTTTCCGGCAACCCTTTTAATGCCATCCTCATCATAAAACTCCACATTGTCCAATATTGGAGTTGTCCTCGTTGCAACCTCTATACCGGGGCAGTAATCCATAAGTCCCGGTGCAATGCCTCCCGGTGTACTTAAATAGCTGTTAGGTTCTTTCCCTCCAAGTCCTATCTTTGCTGTTACAAGATAGACCCTCTCTTTGTTCGGAATACAAGAATCGTAAGTCTTTTCAAACCAAACCTTTGCAATAAGAACTAAGCCTAAGGCGAGACCTGCCGCCAATAGGAAGATTTTTGTTATTCTCTGTCTCATTTTTTTCCAAAAGTGGTCTAAATTGTGAATTGCTGTGTTATACTTGTTTCGCAACTCCTCACATACGTTGTAGTATGCTGCGGATTACTCAACTTCGCATGCCTTGCAATTCCCTAATTTATACAACTTTTACATTTTAATTGGTTAATAATAATCTTTTAATTTCGCATTTGCCAAATTGTATATGAGGCAAATTTTTGAAAAGCACGAAGACAACTTTGTTATGCTCTGAAAGTGTGCCAAAATGGTGCCTTTAATTATAAAGCACAGTATCTTAGACAGATATGTATTTATACGGTCTTGCAGAATGTCTAATTTTTTTACAACCATACTCTCTGCTTGTATGGATTTTAGACAAAACAGATTTTTTTATCTGTTTTCCTGTAAATATTTTTGTATTTATATAAGAAAGTTTCATTTTTGAGCTTTTATATATATATTTGCATTGTTAAAGCTCAAATTTGATATGTTAGATAATATATAGATGATGTCAGACGCTGTAATCTGTAAAAAAATTGCGGCAAATATCAAGAAGGTGCGTTTGAAACAGAATATGTCTCAATTGGAACTTGCAGACAAATCGG
>CAVIKQ010000166.1:0-3350 GCA_963643305.1 Eggerthellaceae bacterium | reverse complement strand
TTAAGCAGACAGCGGATTTGCTAAACATTTTGCATACAAAAAGGCAGATTTACAGAAAAAAGTGTAAAATAAATTTGTATTTCTAACTGATAAACAGTAACTTTGAAACCGATGTGTATTTCTCTTCCTAAGAGAAATACAACGTGAGAGAAATACAGCGTGGTCTTCTCAATTACGCACTGTGGCTGAATAAAATAGCTGTTTCGGCTAAAATATATTTTCCTTATATCACCAACACTTCTCCAAAAAGATAAAAAATATCCAAAAATAAAATATCTTTGTACCTTGAATCCAAACAGATAGATATGTGTACAGATAAGAAGATTGTTATCATTCCCACCTATAATGAGAAAGAGAATATAGAGAAGATAATCTTGGCGGTATTGGGATTGCCGCAAGGTTTTGATATACTTATCATAGATGACGGTTCTCCGGATGGGACTGCCTCTATTGTAAAGAGGCTTATGAATGAGAACAGGAATCGTCTCTTTCTTATAGAGAGAAGCGGTAAACTTACAGGATTCAAATGGGCTATAGAGAATGGTTATGACTATGTTACGGAGATGGATGCAGATTTTTCCCATAATCCGAACGATTTGCCAAGACTGTATCATGCCTGTGCAGAGGAGGGGGCAGATGTGGCCATAGGTTCCCGATACTGCAACGGTATCAGTGTAATAAACTGGCCTATAGGGAGGGTAATAATGTCTTACTACGCATCGGCATATGTTAGAACTGTACTTGGCATAAAGGTTTATGATTGCACGGCCGGGTTTGTTTGCTATAGCAGGAAGGTATTAGAAACCATAGACTTATCTAATGTTAAAATGAGGGGCTATGGTTTTCAGATAGAGATGAAATACACCGCATACAAGTTGGGCTTTAAGATTAAGGAGGTTCCTATAATATTTGCAGACAGAACAGAGGGTTCATCTAAGATGAGTTCGGGAATATTCGGTGAGGCCTTTTGGGGTGTACTAAAGATGAGATTCAGGAGATTTAAACCAAACAGGGTGGGAACCAAATAGTTAAAACAGGTTCAGATGAAGAATCTATTGATAAAGGGGGGCACAATTGTTACTCCGGAGCGGCAGTTTAAAGGTGATATAACGGTAGAAGAGGGGAGAATAAGGGAGATTGCAGATTATTCTGTTAATCAATATTGTAATTCAGATAGAACCCAATCTAAAGAGTATAATCTGATTGATGCCTCAGGTTTGCATATCTTTCCGGGGGTAGTAGATGACCAGGTGCATTTTAGAGAGCCGGGGGCAACAGCAAAAGCTACAATATATTCAGAAAGCAGGGCTGCGGTTTTGGGAGGGGTAACCTCTTTTATGGATATGCCTAACAATAATCCTCCTGCCACCTCAAATGCTGCTATAGAGAATAAGATAAGGATTGCTGAGAGGGATTCTTACGCCAACTATTCGTTCTATCTTGGCGCAACCAACAATAATATAGATGAGATACTTGCAGTAGATAAGACAGCTGTTTGCGGTATAAAGGTCTTTATGGGTTCATCTACAGGTAATATGCTTGTAGACAGTGCCGCTGCATTGGAGGAGATATTTGAAAAGTCTCCTGTATTGGTGGCAACTCACTGTGAGGATGAGGCTACCATTAGAGCCAACATGCAATACTATAAAGATATGTATGCCGGCAAAACGATTCCGTTCTCTGTACATCCGTTAATAAGGAGCAGGGAGGCGTGTATAAAAAGCTCCTCTAAAGCTATAGAAATGGCAAAGAGGTATGGAACAAGGCTTCATATACTGCATATAAGTACGGCAGAGGAGATAAGGATGATTAGGGATGCTGTAAAGGCGGGATATAAAAATATAACAGGGGAGGTTTGTGTTCATTACCTCTATTTTAACAGCAGGGATTATGAGAGGATGGGCAGCAGGATAAAATGTAATCCTGCCATTAAGGGGGAATCTGATATGCTTGCACTTAGGGAGGCTGTAAGGGATGGAGCAATAAAGGTTGTGGCAACAGATCATGCTCCGCATCTGCTTGCAGAGAAGGAGAGGGATTATCTTAATGCTCCAAGCGGATTGCCGTTGGTTCAGCACTCGTTTCAGGTTATGATGGAGCTTGTGAAACAGGGGGTATTCACCATTGGGGAGATTCCTGCTGTTATGAGTAAAGGGCCGGCAGAGAATTTTGGAATAAAGGGGAGGGGGGCAATAAAGGTGGGGTACTATGCAGATCTACTTATTGCAGATATTAATCTCCAAGACAAGACCTCAACAAAAGAGCCGGCATACAGGTGCGGCTGGTCTCCTTTTGCAGATACAACATTCTCTACAAGCATAAAATATACAATTGTCAACGGTGCAGTGGCTGCAAAGGATGGGAGGATTACCGGATGCAGCAATGCCATGCCGTTGGAATTTGACAGAATCTGAATCAGACATGAATTATATTTCCAATAATAAAACGGTAGGCAGGTATCCGAGTGCAATAATAGCAATAATCCTGTGGGGGCTCTCTTTTGTATGGACCAAAGAGATAATAAATGAGAATATACCGGTCTTTACATTTCTGTTTATCAGGCTTTTTACTGCAACGGTCATACTTGTTGTATTCTGCTCGCTTGCTGGCAAACTGCAAAGGGTAAGAAGGGCAGATGTAAAATGGCTTGTGCTAATGGCATTTTTTGAGCCGTTCATCTACTTTATTGGGGAGTCTTACGGAATGATTGCAACAAATTCTGCAACTATAAGTGCCGTTATAATTGCTTCAATACCTGTTTTCTGCATAATATCTGAGAGGATTTTTTACAGGATTCCCTTTACGCTGCATAAAATAATTGGTATAATAATAACTCTGCCAGGAATAGCATTGGTGGCGTTTGAGGAGGGGGATACCTCTGTAGATCATCTGTACGGTCTTGTTCTGCTGTTTGTTGCGGTGATGGGGGCAACAGGATATGGTACGGTTGTTAAAAAGGTTGCAGACAGTTATAATAACTATACAATTGCTACATGGCAGTTTGGTATTGGTGCGGCATTCTTTCTGCCATTTTTTCTTTTTGCCGGAGGGGTAGAGGGGTTGAGCGGCAATTTCTTCTCTTTTAAGGTTCTTTATCCGCTTGTCTCTTTGGCTGTGTTGTGTTCTTGTGTTGCTTTTGTGCTCTGGATAAATGCCATTAGGGGTTTGGGTATTACCAAGGCCAATATCTTCTCTACGCTTATCCCCGGCATCTCTGCAATAGCTGCGGCTGCCATTGGTCAGGAGAGTATAACATGGCACAGGATTGCAGGGATTGTTGTTGTTATTGTAGGCGTTGCTCTTGCCCAATATTCACCTAAAAACAATACAGAATATAGTTCACTTTCGTA
>CAVIKQ010000165.1:1492-3377 GCA_963643305.1 Eggerthellaceae bacterium | reverse complement strand
AGATTTATCTGTTTTAAATGACAAAGTATCGTTTACCTGTGATTATTACCACAAAAAGAGTGTTGACTTAATTGTAAGAGAGCAGATAGATTATACAAGAGGTACTTCCTTTATGCCATTGAATGTGGGTGGCGTAACGAACAAAGGTTTTGAAATAACAGTTACTGCAAATCCTGTATCTTCAAAAAGGTTTAACTGGAACTCTTCGCTGCTTTTAAGCCACAATAGCAGTAATGTTGACTACTATAAAGTTACAAGGAATTATTGCAGTAGCTACACGACAGCTACACAAATGGTTGAGGGTTATCCAATGGATGGTTTTTGGGGATTGAGATTTGGCAAGTTAGATGAAAAGGGTAATGTACTCTATATTAACAAAGATGGAGAGTATGTCTCCAATGCCAGTCTTACAGGTGATGATTGCGTTTACCAAGGACATGCCAAACCTACTTTAGAAGCAAGCTGGACCAACAGCTTTAGATACCGGAACTTTGAGGGTTCATTCATGTTTGTAGGTAAGTTTGGCCATAAATTCAGAAAAGATGCATTTGTTGGCAGCAACTATAATAACAGGCATGTAGCAGAAAGGTGGAGAAAAGCCGGTGATGAGGAACATACAATATACCCTGTTTTAAACACATCGGGATGGGAGTCTTTCTATTATCCTTTTGCAGATGTGTTCATTGGCAATGCAAGTTTCGTAAAATTAAGGGATCTTACACTATCATATAATCTCCCTTCAAAGGTTATCAGGCAGATTGGGCTGTCGAGCCTAAAAGTATATTTCCAAACACGTAATCTGTTCTATATTGCAGCTAAAGGGGTAGATATAGATCCGGAGACTGCAGAATACAGTACAACAGGAGGTTATGGGGGCATGGTTAACCAAGGATACACGTCTGTACAAATGAGACCCGAATTCTATTTTGGTTTGCAGATTAATCTATAACAATAAAAAATGGCAATCATGAAAAACAGAATATTATATATAATTTTAGCTCTATCATTAGCATCGTTGACATCATGTTCAGAGTTTTTAGATGTAAAACCGGCGGGAAAACTTATTGTTAAAAAGGGAGATGTAGCCTCTTATGATAATCTCATGTACGGCTATGGAATATTAGGAACAGGATTTAAAAATGTGTTTAGTATTGTAGGGTTGACGGATGAGGTACAAGTATCTGATAATCAAATCACCTACAATACAAATGATTCTTATGTATCGGGACATAACGCATATATATTTAGAACACCATACAATAATCCCATTATGCAAGATTATATCTGGGGTGCATTTTACAATATAGCGCAGACCTACAACTGCTGTATTGATGGCATAAATGATGTCCGCACGACAGAGACAGATGCAGAAGCCCGTTCGAGTATTGCACAAGCTACAGTGGGAAGGGCTTGGGCATATTTTACTGCATCTCATATATATGGACCTGTATATAAGCCAAATGGAGATAATTCGGCAAAAGTTCTTCCATATAGGAAAACAAGTGAGATTATGTCTGCAATGGAACCGTTGTCTTCTCTTAAGGAGATTTATGAAACCGTTTCTAAAGATATACATTCCGTAATGGCTGATATTCCGGAAAATGTGACAGGTGTTGCAAGGTTTGGAAAAGTTCAGACATATGCACTCCTTGCATACTATCATCTGTTTACAGCCCATTATGACAGTGTTGCTTTCTATGCGAACAAATCATTGGAATTGGCTGCAAAGCAAAAAGATGGAATGGATAATCTGTTTTACGATATGAACAAATTCTCCTGGGCAGACAATAAAGTTGAACAGGAACCTGATGCCAGGTACAGAAGTTCAATAAATACATCACAAGGAGATGTAGCTCTTACAGATCCTAACATGAGGGAGATCTGT
>CAVIKQ010000165.1:459-1482 GCA_963643305.1 Eggerthellaceae bacterium | reverse complement strand
GGATTGTGTTATCCATCTGATGAATTGCTGAATCTATTTGAGCCTACAGACTTGAGATCTGAATACTTCTTCTTTGAATATGACGGATACAAGGGTACGTTGGGTGGTGTTAAATATGATGATGGGAGGAGAGTTCAGAATTACCAAAGTAAAGTTGTACTTACATCAGGCTTCACATTCCCGGAAATCCTATTGATGAGGGCAGAGGGATATGCCAGAACAGGTACCCTTTCCGGAGCTCTTGCAGATCTTAACTATTTGCGCAAATTACGTCATAAAACAGGGACTCCGGATTTAGCCTTAACTGGTGCCGACAATATAATGCTTGAGATTGCAAATGAACGCAGAAGAGAATTGCCTGTAGCTTCATACAAAAGGTTTGCGGATTTAAAAAGATACACCAACGATGCAGGAAAGCCATGGAGCAAGAGTGAGATTGTTCATACTGTAAAGGGAAAGAGATTTGCAGAAAGCATAGACTCCGACTATTTTATTATTCCAAAGCCAAATGATGTGATAAGATACAACCCTCAGTGGGGACTACGGGAGAATACAACACCATGGAAGAGGACCTTTGATTTTTAACATTCAATTACTTATATATGATGAAACAGATAGTAACAAAAATCACGCTATTTGCAGCATTCTTAATATTCGGCTGCACTAACCTGAATGCACAAGGTGTCAATTGGGAAACAGCACCTTTAGATAAGGTAATAGCTAAAGCAAAAAAAACAGACAAATTAGTATTTATAGATTGCTTCACATCGTGGTGTGCCCCATGTAAATGGATGACAGCCAATGTTTTTCCCACAAAAGAGGCAGGGGATTATTTTAATAAATATTTTGTATGTGCCAAATATGATGTTGAGAGGGATGAAAACGGAAAGGCCGTGCGTAGCAAATATGGTGTAAATGTGTTCCCCACATTCCTGATATTAGATTGTACCGGTAAAGAGATAGGCCGCGTTTTAGGGAAGCATGAACTTACAGAATTCATAGAGATAATAGAGATAGTAAAGG
>CAVIKQ010000165.1:0-449 GCA_963643305.1 Eggerthellaceae bacterium | reverse complement strand
TAAATATCTGTATGAGTATATAGCTTTGATGCAAAAAATAGACGGGCATGATTTTACAGGTAAAGCATTTAACGAGCATTGGAATGAAATTAATGAGTATGGGAAAAACAACCGTGCAAACGTTATTTACTTTCCAAGAGCAATACAGCTGAGAACCCCAACGGTGTTATACTACATACTTGACAACAAATCTGCCTACGACAATAGATTTGGCAAAGCCGTTATGGACAATATATTAGTCAGTGGCATAACAGAAGAGTTAGGCTACTATTTTTCTGCCCCAACCATGTATAATACGAATACCATAAAGCAAGAAGACTTTGAGAGAGCATACACAGTCCTTTCAATTATTGCATCTGACAACTTATATTCACAAATATTGGCAAAAGCCGTAAGAACCAAATATACAGGCGATAATACCGAATTATTACAGATGCTTAATGCTGCCA
>CAVIKQ010000164.1:0-3409 GCA_963643305.1 Eggerthellaceae bacterium | reverse complement strand
CATATTCACGTCTGACAAATGTTGCCATGGAACATCTGCATCCTCCTCTCCATGGGTAATAGATGATATTGTACACTATGCTTCTGAATTGGGTACCAAAGTTATATGAACCTATATACAGAGATCCGTATTGTCTGAAAGAACCGGGGAAGCATGAATCTAATAGGTTACCACACTCCTGTACGCATATCACATCCAATGGGTAAGTGTGTACCAAACCGGCCAATTTACCGTCAGATAAACAGTTCCCCTGAGTATTCCATGTTGCTATGAGCATGTAAGTATATTGTTGGTATTATTCGCTCTTGAGAGGTTCCACGCATGAAGCCATGATGTCCATCAGCTTGCTCAGTCCCTCGGTCTGCCGCTGTTGCCTGGCTGAAACATGAACCTGATACTTGGCGGTCTGATTGGTGGAACGGGTATTCTCCCTCGATGAAGAGACCTTGCCGCTTACGTTTACGGAGCCGCTGCCAAAACAACCGAACCTGAAGTTGGCGTTGGCATTGGTGCTTGCCTCCTTGCTGCTGTTCTCGGTCGATTTTTCAGTTGCCGTCACCTCCATCTGGAAATCAACCTGAACATCCTCTATCAACAGATTGGGTAGCGGCACCAAGCCTAAAAACGGTGCGGAGACCTTTATCTCCTGTGGTGTATCGGAGCCTTCTATCGGTCGTTGAAGGTTAAACTCCAGCAGTCTCGGCTTCCCGTCCTCCTTGAAGCCTATCTCGTTCATAAACTCAAAGGCCGACTGTGCCAGTTTCTTCTGTGAATCACATACGGCTACCAAAGGTGCTGCTACCAGCTCGGCTATGGGGAGCCCTACGAATTTCTCCGTAACTCTATCGCCCGTTTTGGGAGCATTGGTATTATTATCTGCCATAATCGTTGTATTTTAAGGTGTTAATAGCCTATCGCAGGTCAATGGGGTCTATCATCTTGTCGTACTCGCTTATAATCCTTGAAAGGCCTTCCGGTACAGGTGCCGATTCAAATTTGATTCTGACATGCATCCTGTTCCTCTCTTTCTTGCCCTCAAAGCTGATCTCAAGATTGGAGCGTTTGACCCTTGTATCCAATGAGACATCACGGGTGCCGGATTTGAAACCTTCCTGCGGTTGCTTCTGACGCAGGTCCGCATCGAGTACCTGTACATCAAAGTCCATCTCCACCTCCTTGATATTGACGGTGGAGGGGTTGACTATGGAGATGAGAGGAACATCTATCCCTGTATCTTCGTTGATGTAGATGCGTCGCTTTAACGGGGTGCCGTCCCGGGTGAAATACCGTCCGAGAAGTTCGATGTTTCTTGTCTCAATCATCTCCATGGCTGTGTTGACAGAGTGCTGTAAGCCACGGATGAGGTCTGACAGGGTTTGAGAAGCGTTTTTCTCGTGTTTCCAAAATGCCATGATGATGTATGTTAGGTTTGTTACCAGTCAATTTGTGGAAAAGCATAAAGCAGCTGTACATTACCTATCAAGATTTGTTGTTCCCGCACCATTCGGTTAAGCATCGGGAGTATCTGTCCTATCTTGGAACACTTAACTTTATTGTTGTAGAAATCCACGTCATCCAATAATTCGTTGGCTTGAGTCTCGGATATGTCTCCTCCATAGCCTACGGATACAATTGAAATTGACATGAGCTTTAGAGTCTCTTTGTCTCCGTTATACCGGCTACTCAATATATGGAAACATATAAAATACAAGTATTTAGCAAGTAATCACTTGATATAGTAACCACCGATTTTCTTACTACCCCTACGTTCTATGAAACCAAGATTTAAAAGTACCCTCACGTGTTTGTCAACTGTTCGGAAAGGCTTCTGCAATGCTTTGGCAATAGCCGTGGTGTTACACCCCTCATGCTCCCGAATATATAACATTGTCTCCTTTTGGCTATCATTTAATTGACCATTTAATTGACCATTTAATTGACCATTGTTATTCGTATCGTTACTTATACGTGGTGTAAGTTCTTCCTTAAAGCGTATCGTAAGGCACACAAAATTGGGAACAAAGTCAAACTCCGGTTCAGGCATGTCGGCCTCTCGACAAAGAGTGTAGATATCGGGTATGCCACGTCCCCAGCCCTCCATCTGTCCGCTTTTGAACAGAGCCATAGCTATCTTCTCATTAACAGGCTCCGAATGTGGACGACGCAGAAAGTCCCGTGGAGAGGTTCCAAGAGGAAAAGAGCCGGGATTCATAAATTCAACACGGTCATCAAAGATGGCTATGCTCGGTGTCCTTGCTTCTGACCACCAAGTTCTATGTGCTAACAGATTAAGAGCAGCCTCACGCACAACTTTCAGCGGCACAGTTAGTACATCCTTGCTATCAAAGGTATCCATATCACCAGACATAAACATGTGTTTGCGACAAAAATCCTCTATGGCTTGGAGCTGCTCAAAAAGATTGGCTTCTATCACTATCTGGTCACGAAACTTGTCCATGACTTTCCCCTCAAACCGTGCAAGGCGCACTCGGCAGTGTGAAAACAGTCGAGCAGGTTCTTTCCCAAACAAAACTACTGCACCATTCGTCAGCCTGTCATCAACAGTCAACACACTGAATGGACGCAACCGCTCCAACTTTGTGCGGGCAGAAGCTGCACTGGCAGGAATTCGCCCTTTTGCTATGCCTCCATTAATGGCATTTAACAATGTTCTGTTATCAATATCTATTAACCTCGCATTTGGGCAAGGTGTCAATTCCCAGCTGAATTCTTTTCCACCGCTCATCCTTACCCGCTCATCAAACATCTCACGCGGCATCAACATCGTTGTGTTCTCAACTTTGTAATAAGGCCGCCCATCATAAGTGTATGGCGTATATGACTGCTTGGGCGCATGAAAATAGATAGCTATCACATAGCATTCTTCAGTATCGGGAACTTGGATATATTGAGCTGTTAAGTCAATGGTAGGTGCCATCTTTCTCATCTCCCATGCTATCTCCTGACGGGTTCTATCCGAAACTTTCTGCCCAAGTATCTTCTGTGTTGTGGGATGCACCCCAAAGAACAACCATCCTCCCTCCGTGTTCAAGAAAGCACAGCCAGACTGCATGCCGGCAATAAGCTCGCCTGTTGTCTTCTTTATTTCCAGAAAACGCCCCTCGTCTCGCTTTACAATGCCCTCTATATCCTTTATAGTCAATTCCCTCATAAAACTAATCATTTCTAACTCACAAATATAACGTTTTGTAAATTAGTGGTCAATACTAGGAAGGTTGTTAACAGTCAAATTCACTAACCGACAAGCTCTATTGCCTGATTAGCCTTTGTATCTCTGCATGTTCTTTCATCAGACGGGTGTACCAGCTGCGGTAACGGGCAGGGGTGAGGGGTGGTACGGAGAGTATCTTGTAGTCCGAGCTTACCGTTTGGGTGGTGTAACGGCCGG
>CAVIKQ010000163.1:0-3434 GCA_963643305.1 Eggerthellaceae bacterium | reverse complement strand
TTCAAATTCTTGTAGAAAGTGCTTCGCAAGCCTTGAACTTGCACTTTTTATTCAAATTCTTGTAGAAAGTGCTTCGCAAGCCTTGAACTTGCACTTTTTATTCAAATTCTTGTAGAAAGTGCTTCGCAAGCCTTGAACTTGCACTTTTTATTCAAATTCTTGTAGAAAGTGCTTCGCAAGCCTTGAACTTGCACTTTTTATACAACTTCTTATAAAATGAATACTTACAAATAAAGAAGGCCGCGCATGCGGCCTTCTTTATTATAATAGATAACAGACCAAACCTATAACACTTCCTACAACAACATTTATCCCTTTGGCCACAAGAAAATCCATCTTGTTGTGCGCAAGCAGCGGCAGAGTGCTGTGCCCGTCCTGTACAATGGAATTTACCAATAATATGTAGAATGGGATTGCACCCTGGGCAAAGAGAGTTATAAAGATAATGTGAGGTCCCGATTCGGGTATTATCCCAATAAGGATTGCAAAGATTAGCACAATAAGCATATTGTCTGAAATCCACCTTGTTATATCTAAATACTGCAACCCTATGGAGCAGATTGCCAATGTCCCAAAAGTCCATAGGAATATAGAGAGCGCATGATGCTTTATTAGATGGTTCCAGATATGGTCATTAATGAAATGCTCCTTTGCAGTAGCGGTAAAGAAGAGCGTTACAATACTAAGCAGGGCAAACAGCACATTAATCCACTGTTCATCGAGAAGATTAAACCTGAATACGCCATGATTGGCACTGTTGTCATTCTCATGAAATTCATGATGGCAGCACTCATCTGTACACTCATGCCATACCTCCTCTATAGACTCCCCTGCATGAAGATGGTTGTGAGATTCTGCTCCGTGGCTGTGCCCTCCGCAGGTAAAGATTCCCCCTATAACAGCCCCTATGAAGAGAGCTATACAGGTCATTATAACCACCCTTTTTACAGATGGATGTCTCATTGGGGCGTATGATGAGGCTTTGAATATAGATGGAGTCTCGCAATTTGAGTTGTGGGAATGATACTCTATCTCTTCATTGCAACAGTTGTGCCCCATACCATACTCCCTCTTTCTGTAGATATAGTCTGTAAGAGTGCCCACTATTATTGCAAGAACAAAGAGTATCCCAAAGATAATCAATGCCTTGCCCGGCATCATGGCCAACAGGACAAATGCTTCATCTCCCGATGAGGCAATCATCATGGCAACGAGCGCCCCAAAACTTACCAGTTTGTGAGTGTACAGAGAGACAGTTGCAAACCCTCCAATACAACCGGGAATCATTCCAAGAGTTGTGGCAACAAGAACCTGCCTGAACTTGGATCCTTGCAGCTTGGAAAGCCATTTACCGTGAGAAAAGACATTAAAATACTCAATCATGAGCATCATAATGAGAACCAATCCGGTAATGAGAATACTGTTAGATAGTACATCCCAACTCTGGTGTAAAAGCTCTTTCATCTTACTCTGTTGCTACATCTGTTTCTGTTGCCTGTATATATCCAACAACTGTCCGGCAGCAATGAAAGACTCCATAGAACCATCCAATACCCTCTCTTCATACTCAACAAGAGCCTTTTCAATCTCCGGATTCTCATAGAAATTATTTCTCAACGCCTCGTTAATGCTCTCATACATCCAGAACTTTGCCTGTTCCCTGCGTTTGTGCCGGTAATAACCGTTCCCCTTTACAAGAGCAAAATAATCCTTTATCTTGCCGTATATTTCGGGAAGCCCCTCTTTTGTAACGGCCGATGAGGTTACTGCAGTAGGAACCCATGTTGATTCTGTAGGAGGGAATAGATGCAAAGCATTAGAATACAAAGCCTTGGCCAAATTAGCCTTGTCTACGTTTGTGCCGTCTGCCTTTGTTATGGCAATAAGGTCGCTCATCTCCATAATGCCGCGTTTTATACCCTGCAAGTCATCTCCGGCTCCGGAAAGCATGAGAAGCAGGAAGAAATCGCTCATTGAGTGTACAGCGGTCTCAGACTGCCCCACCCCAACCGTTTCTATAAAGATTACATCATACCCGGCAGCCTCACATAACAAGACCGTCTCGCGTGTCTTACGGGCAACCCCTCCAAGAGAGCCTGCACTTGGACTTGGCCTTATAAAGACCTTGGGGTTGTTGCAGAGGGTTTCCATCCTGGTTTTATCGCCAAGAATACTCCCTTTGCTCTTCTCTGAACTTGGGTCTATGGCAAGAACAGCAAGTTTGTGCCCTGCATCGGTTATGTATGAGCCGAATGCCTCAATAAAGGTGCTTTTTCCTGCACCCGGTACACCTGTTATACCAATACGCATAGACTCCATCTTCTGCTCAGAACAGTATAGCTGGCATCTCTCTATAATATCTTGGGCAATCTTTCTGTGAGCCGGCAAAGAGCTCTCTACTAATGTTATAGCCTTGCTTAATATTGTTGTGTTGCCCTCTGTTATCCCCTTCATATACTCATCAATGGAGAGAAGGGAGGGTTTCTTCTTGTAGAAATTCTTGATATATGGATTAACTACAGGCGGCTGCTCCACACCATCATTTACAACTAATGCCGTGTCTGGGTTTTCATGCTTTTTTGGCGGCCACTCTTTTGTGGTTACGTTAGATTCACTCATATCTCAATCTAATTATTTAGAAGCTGTATTCTTTGCTTTTACTTTGCCCTGCCGGTTGTTACCTTTCCTCTTATCCTAAGTATCGTGGGCTTTAAGCTCGATGAAACATACACCGTGAGCGATTTCTCAAAGGCAAACGGCCCCTGGTCATTTAGAAATGTAACCTTTATCTCCCCACTCTCTCCGGGCTTGATAGGAGCCTTTGACCACTGGGGCGTTGTACATCCGCAAGATGACAGTATATGATTTATAACTATCGGGATGTCTGTATTGTTCTTGTATTTGAATGTACAATGCTGCTCACCTGCATTTATAGAAAACTCCCCAAAGTCATGTTCTGTCTTGTCGTAAGTAAGATTCTTGTTCTTACTATTAGGCTCGGTCTGGGCATTAAGGCATTGGGCAGAAAGGAGCATGACAAACATAGTTGCCAATAAAGCACCTTTATGTGTAAAAAAAGTAAAAATGTTTTTCATCATCAGCCTTAAAAATAATCCGTTATGCACTCTGTTTTTACAACTCTTTAGTGCGATGCAAAGATACAACTTTTTGTACAAGTTTTAGACCGTAACAGGAGGCAATTTGTGGGAACAACAGCTCTCTTGTTGCATGCCAAGCAGAAAAGCAGATGCAACATTTGAAATTTTAAACAGCGGTTTAAAGATTGGTTACATAATGATTATCTTTGCGCACTTTCTGCGCCTTTAGAGATTGAATTAAAAAACTGTTCTGAGATGGTTCACTTAAGTTTATTATGTGGAATTTTCGTAAAAGCAGCTTCTTGGTAAGATAGAAAGACGCATGCGGTTTGTAGT
>CAVIKQ010000162.1:0-3439 GCA_963643305.1 Eggerthellaceae bacterium | reverse complement strand
GGGGTAGGGAGAAGAGGGCGATGGCATATCAGATTCCCAAAGTTCGTGAACATCCTGTTTTGGGGATAGGATTTATATATAGAAACACCAAGGCTGCATTAAAGTATGGGTATAAAAAAACTGAAGACAGATACTCCATGTTGTACAATATGGATTTTGGTTATGGGACAATGTGGGTATCGTTCGGCTTGGTTGGTATTTTTATTATTATGTTCTCTATCTGTACAGCCGTATATGTCTGTATAAAGGAATCCCGAAAAGTCCTCAATCCAGAAATGCTAGCGTGTGCAGCATTTCTCATCGCCATGTCGGTATGTAACTATACCTGGGCCGTATTGGAATTTGCAAGAGGTCTCTTGCCATTGGCCTTTTGTATCGCTATATCAAATGAGGCAACTTTGAATATGCAAAGTACCTGCAATGAAAACAACTCTGCCAAGATCTACCTGCAATGAGAAACCCTGGTAGTCATATTATAAAGAACACCATAATGATGTATGTAAGAATGATTGGTGTAATGCTAATCAATCTTTATGCGAGTCGATTGATGCTTCAGATTTTAGGAGTAACAGATTATGGCATATACACTGTAGTTGGCGGATTCGTAACTATTTTCTCCTTCATTGACGTAAGTATATCAAATGCAGCCCAACGCTACATGAGCATAGGATTGGGAAAGGGTCAACAAGAGATTACCAGACACTATTTCCGGCAAAGTTTTACCATTCTGATTACTATGGCAGTACTGATGATAGCTGTAGCAGAACCGGTTGGCACCTGGTATGTTAAGTCAAAACTGGTGATTCCCACGGAACGTTTAACTGCCGCCTTATGGGTGTTTCATCTGTCTGTTGTAAGCGTTGCTTGCTCTGTTATACGTATTATATTCCTTGCCAATATTATAGCTCGTGAAGACATGGGCGTATTTGCCTATACCAGCATATTTGAGGCTGTATCTAAATGGCTGGCACTTTATCTGCTTTTAATTATTGGAAAGGACAAACTAATATGGTATGCATTTTTTGTGTTGATGACATCTTTAGTATGCATCGCAATATATGCCATCTATTGCAAAATCCATTATCCAGAGTGCTCTTTTCGATTAGTCTACGACAAAAAATTGGTCAAGGAAATGTCATCGTTTATTGGGCTAACTGCTTTCGGGGGGTTTTCCCACACATTAGCGCACCAGGGCATTAACTTGATTTTGAATTTTTTCTTTGGGCCTGTGGCAAATGCGGCACGCGGGATAGCAGTTCAAGCTGCGTCTTTTGTAGGGAAACTAAATACCAGTGTAAGCGTTCCTGTACGTCCGGCTCTTATCAAAGCCTATGCGGAAGAAAACTTAGAGTATGTGGAGAATCTTATACACAAAAGTTCAAAATTTACATTTTACCTTGTTTCTGTCATTTCTTTCACTCTTATTGCGGAAATAGACTATGTGTTGCTGTTATGGCTTGGACAAAGTCCTCCGTGTACGGCTAATTTCTGTCGTCTTGCAATTCTTGACCAGTTGGTATTAGTATTGGTTTCGCCTCTCTCCTCTGCCGCCAATGCTACAGGCCGTATCAAGAATTTTGAACTGTATGGCAGAATGATTACTCTTGCATCTTTACCCATTAGCTATCTATTTTTAGTTTATTGTCCTAATCCATACACTCCATTTATAGTATTAATTGTCTGTAACACAGCTTATTGGCTTTTCTGTCTAAGAGATATCATAAGGCAATTGAATTTTTGCTTAAAAAATTATTTCAAATCTGTCATGATTCCATGCGGATTTATCCTCCTTATAACATTATTAGCTTCTGTCGGGATTGCCTATATATCTTCTTGTCCTCACATAATCAACTGCTTACTAATATTGTTAACAAACTCTTTACTTGGAGGCCTCATACTTTTTATTTTTTCGTCTACCGATGAACGGATATATTACAAGAGAATCGTTTTCAAGATTTACAAGATTGTTAAAAAATGAATTGAGGAGAGTATCCTGTTTCTCGCTATTTTTAGACTATACTCCTTATTCAACAATATAAGTTATATGATACCAAAAATTATTCATCTATGCTGGCTTTCTGGTGATAAATATCCGGAATCTATCAAGCAATGTTTGAACACGTGGCACGAAAAATTACCTGATTATGAAATCTGGCTATGGGACACAAAGCGATTTGATATAAACTCTACCTTGTGGACAAAACAAGCATTTAATTCAAAGAAATATGCATTTGCTGCGGATTATATACGGCTATATGCTCTGTATAATTACGGCGGAATCTATCTTGACTCAGACGTATGGGTTTATAAAAGTTTTAACGAACTGTTAAATCTTCCATATTTTATAGGACAATGTTATAATCGCTGTTTTGAAGCCGCTATTATAGGAGCAGAGAGGAGATCTCATTGGATAAAGCACATTTTAGACTATTATACAAACAGACCTTTCATAATGGCAGATGGTGCTTTCGATATGAAAACCTTGCCGGTTATTTTCTATGAACGGTTAGTAGGTAAGTACAAATTTGTTAGACTGACCAACGTCTGTCAATATCATGATGATAATGAGAAATTATACATATTCTCGCAGGATTTCTTCAACTCAAGAAACAGTATTAAGCCCCGTAGAACCAGAAAGAGTTTCTGTGCCCACAACTATGCTACATCTTGGAGATCCAACGAGAAATCTTTGGTTATCAAGGTTGTTCATGCTCTTCCCAAATGGTTGGTAAACATTTATTTTACCATTACGCACAATACAATAAAGAAGAAAAAAAGTAGGAGATATGAAATCCCCTTTTAGATATATATACACGCTGAATTTATTCAACAATTAAGTTAGTGGTCAATTTTCGGAAAAGATTTGTTAGTCCTTAGCTTTGGAGCAAAAAAAGGATATGTACAGCAGTCAGGATTTGGAAAGACTATACGTGGATTACCAGAGTGAATGGGTTCCACGCGGAATGACGCTAAGAGCGTATTGCACCAGAAACAATGTACCGATAAAAGTGATGGAGAACTTCGTGAGGGGTATCCATAAACGCATCGTAGAGGTAGATGTCGTAGGAAGACCTGCCACAGAAGAGCCACCGGCAGAGGAGCCGTCAACGGCAACAACACCTGCACCCTCCCCAACAACAATAAGAACAACAAGAGGCCCAAAGGATGACAAGCACAGACTCTCCGTTGTCATTCGGTTCGGCAACGGGACAGAGGTCAGCCACAGAGACCTTGACTATACGGGGCTCAAGTTACTCATCGAAAAGCTGGAGGTTCTATGCAGTTGAATATCACAGGAGCCAACAGGTTCTACTACTTGCGAGACTTTACGGATATGCGCTGCAAGTACAACAGAGTGTTGTCGGTCATCCGCCATCAGTTAGGCCGAGCACCGGAAGCCTGTATTGAACACCAAAGCCTCTCCGGAGCTGTTGAGAGC
>CAVIKQ010000161.1:0-3456 GCA_963643305.1 Eggerthellaceae bacterium | reverse complement strand
TCATTATAGTTGTCTTCATAGTCTCTCCTCCTCTACCAGCTAAAAGTGTTTTCATATAAAGGATCTATATTCGCAGGTCTTTCGCTTCCGCTCAGCACTGCATTCTCCAATTCCACCTCAATTATTTCGCATTGGGGGGGGGGTGTAAACTTGTTGGTTCATCAAAATAAGATTTAAAAGTTATTAGATGTCCAAAGGTCGAGCTTTTTTTTAAGAGCTATGGCAGTGATGTTGCAACATCCTGTCTGAAGTTTAGAATATCTTGTCCTTTCTACTCTTTGTTTTTGATTTTTACATATTCCGTAGGGGTCATACCGTAAGTCTGTCGGAAAGTGCGGTTGAAAGTGACTGTATTTCTCATTCCGCATGCTTCGGCAACAGCGAGCATGGTCCATTCGGGATGCTCACGCAGTAACAGGATAGCGTACTGTACACGTTTGCGGTTGATGTAAATCTGGGAGTTGGCAGCGTTGCTGTATTGTCTTATGATGTTGCCGAGGGTGTTTTTGTCTACACCGATAAGTCGGCACAGATCATCGCGGTTCAGGTAGGGATTCAGATAGAGTCGTCCGGAATCAAGCTGACGGTCTAAGGAGATAAACATAGAGGCTAAACCATCCTCTTCTGTCTTTACCTGTGAAGGCTGCTCACCGGTGTCATCATTCAGAGTCTGTCTACTTGCCAACTCATCTAACGCCTGCACCATAAAACGGTTCTTTTTCTGTATCTTACAGAGATGAATCAGTATGGCTACAATAATGACGGTTAACACTGCTGCACCACCGCACAATCCTATAATCCACATCTTGCGCACTTGAAGCTGCTGTTCCTTTTCCTGTGTCTCATATAGCACAGACAATTCTTGAGCGTTGCTACGAGCCTGACGTGTCCGCAGGGTATCACTTATCTCTAACACCTCTACATAGAGGTCCGATGCCCGGCGGTATTTTCCCATTTTCTGTTCCACCTCGGCCAATCCCAACTTTGCAAACAGCATCATATTGCTTAGTGTATCGCTCTGCGTGCGGAGTTTGGCAATCAATCCCTCATAGATGTGTGCCGCCTCCGAATAACAACCCCGTTCTCGCAGGTAGTCTACAATGAAATAGTCTCTGGGGTTACTGCCATTCTCTATGGGTACGGCCTTCCATCTCTCGTAAGTGGAATCGGCTCTTGCAGACTGCCCTGCCCGCACATAGTGTACGGCTAATTTTGCCAATGCCGTGCGTTGGTCGCGCATCTGTATTTGAGGGTATGTTCCCCATCGGGAACCATTGTATGTTAGATTTACATTGCGCTTGTCGGTCTCTATGGCGGCCTCGAAATCATGCATATCTGCCAGTATGGTACTCAGTACATTCAATTGGCTGTGTGTCATGTGGTCTGTATCGTGACGCTCTGTGCGGTTCATAAGGTCAATGGCCTCGCGGATGTAGGAGATGCCTTGGCTGTGGTCTCCCTCATAGTACACGTGCTTTCCTAATAGCATAAGCCCCTGCGACAGATAGTAGTCGTTATTGGTGTTCCGTGCCAAGCTGAGCAGCTGTCCTACCCACGTCATCTGGTCATTCTTCCGGCTGGCCATTTCACTTACAATGGATAGACTGTAGAGGGTTTCGAGATGCTTTGCGTTGTCTTGTTTTACTTCCGGCAGGGTGAGCATTTTAAGATAAAGCTCGTATGCCTTGTTGAATTCCATATAATTATATACCGAATCGGCCCGGCGCAAGGCTGTGGCAAAGTCAGACTTCTCTGCCTCTCTACCGTTAGCCGCGCATCCAACAGACAGGAGTGCGGAAATCACAAATATTATAAAGTGTATAGATTGTTTCATCTCTCCCATATTTCCTCATTAAAATATCTCTATAAACCGCTCTACCGGTTTGTTGCACCATTGGGCAATTACGCCAACAGCGAGAGCTGCGGCAAGAGTTCCCTCACGGACTCCATGTATTCCATCTAACCAAATGAGTGATACAAGAGCTGCCAAAGCCACAAGGAGGGTGTCTACAGAAACTTTAGTTATGTCAAAACGTGTTTTGAACGCTTTACAGATGGCAAGGACAAGCCCCTCCCCGGCAAGAGTAACAACTCCCGATACAACCTCAAAGGAGACACCTATACCAACTAATACAATACTTATGAGGCACCATACAACCTGCATAAAGTAGTTGGTACAGGGGATATCGGCAATGCACCAGCAGGCAAAATCTGTCATATAGCCAAACAGGAACGCAACGGGAAGTTGCATTAGCTGAATCCGGTCATAATCTTTTCTAAGGAGTGCCATCTGTATGACAATGAAGATGCAGTGCATTATAATAGTAGCTTCACCTACAGTGACAGGGCAGAGCATGCTGGCTACGTATGGCGGACATGAAATAGGGGAGGTTCCCAAATTTGCATAAATGGAGAAAGCCACCCCAAACGCCATAATCATCAGCCCGATGCACAACATTACATATCTCTTGAAAAGCTCCATAATATTCTAAAATCCCGTGTGCGATGTTTTTGTTTGCGGCGCAAAGATAATGTTTTGTCTGCAAACAATGCTATCTGTTTTTCATTGTAGACGCCGTTAAATAGTAAATGGTTAGTGTTGGGAATGTCATACCTTCCTTTAATTGTTAAAATGTAAGTACCATGCCTAAATACCAAGTTCTCAAAGAATGATACTTTTTATAAATATTGGAATAATCTGAGCAATAATACAATGCGTTAGTTTCATTTTTAGTATTCAACATATTGTTTAGTGATAAATATAAAGTCAATGCACATGTTTTGCAGGTCATATATTTTGACATAGATAAATCCAATCTATTATATGCCCCATTTTGAGTTTCCTCCAATTGGCTATATATAGGTTCATATGACTTTGCATCAGAATTCCAACGAGATGCAGACACCGGATAGTGCAGGATGTAACTTCCGGGCCGTCCAATATACATAAGACCAATAGAGAACAATTTAGGATTACTGTATGTAATTGATGGCTTTAGAAAGTATAAAAAATTATGTCCTCCTTTATATTTTGTTCCACTGACATTCACTTCTTGTTTGATTGTTGAATTAGATAATGAGACAGTAAGATAATTCCATAAAGTTTGTGATATTGAGAATTCAATTCCAAAAGTTTGGGTCTTGTTTATAGTATAATAAAAGTCGATGTCTTGTTCTCCACTTTCCTGCTTATAGTATAATGCAGATTGAATCTTAGTTTGTTTTTTTTCATATAAATAGTCCAAAGAAACTTGTTTACTCTTCAATAATCTATACCTTAAATTATAATAATCAGGCTGTGTGTAATTATGATAATGCCCGGTACTGAAAATCAATGAGTGGTTATCAACAGGCACATACTTGAGGCTGTATTGATAACTAGAGTACTGTCTTTGTTTATTAATTGGTATATTCTTTCTAACCCCTATTGACATGGAAAATTTTTTATGTATATCC
>CAVIKQ010000160.1:2367-3473 GCA_963643305.1 Eggerthellaceae bacterium | reverse complement strand
AATTATACCTTTGCGCTGTAATACAAAGAATATGTACATATGAATGCTAAAAAATTATATCTGCTGTACCTCTTTTTGGTAATTTTTACGCTTGCATTGGCAGCTGTAAAAACCATACAGTTTGTTAATGGTCTAACTGAAGGTGCGCACCTTGTTAGTGAAAATTACTCCGGTAATCGGTCTGCTTTAGCTATTCCGGCCGAATTTTTTGTTGGTAATATACGCGATGTGAGAATAGTAGGGCAACCGGACAGTACATGCAATATTACAGCCAAACTACAGCATGAAGGGAACATAAAGGTTATCCCTAACGACCTTACTGTTGTGGTAGCAAATGCTTTGGCGTATAAGGGCAGCATCTTTGTGTACTTTATATGCAGCATACTCCTCTCTTGGGGAATGATTATAGTGTACATTATAATTATCCTGTTCCTGTACAAACTCTTTATAAGACTTAAAAAGGCAATACAGTTAGAACAGATATTCTATATACCGTTAATAAAGGCTTTAAGGGATCTTGGGCTGTTGCTTATAGTAGAGAATATCCTTGAGCTACTGCTTATCTATGCAAATGGCAGATGTGCCGTAGAGCTGTTGGCTCTTGAGGGATTTGAGGTTCATACAGTTCCAAGTTTAGATATTATTCTTGGAATATTCGGCATATCGCTTCTCTTTATAGCACAAGTGTTTAAGGTTGGCTATAAGATGCAGGAGGAGCAAAAGTTAACCATATAACAGGAGGCCAACAGATGTCTATAATTGTAAGATTGGATGTAATAATGGCCAAGCGGAAGAAACCTCTTGGTGAGCTGGCAGAGGAGTTGGGGATAACAATGGCAAACCTCTCCATTCTAAAAACAGGAAAGGCAAAGGCCGTAAGGTTCTCAACATTGGCCAAATTGTGCAGGATATTAGATTGCCAGCCCGGAGAGCTGTTAGAGTTTGTAGATGATGGAACAGAGATAAAAGATTCAGATTAGTCGTTGATTTTTATTAGTTATTTTTTTCTTCCCGACAATTTTTCTTATTAAGCGTAGGTGTGATGTGATTTCCTTGTCGGGAAGATAGTTTGAAAAACAGATTAAAAAACAGATATAAAATTAGAA
>CAVIKQ010000160.1:0-2303 GCA_963643305.1 Eggerthellaceae bacterium | reverse complement strand
AAAATTTGAAATGAACGATTTAACATGCTTTGAAAAACAGATATAAAATTAGAATTTATGAAACGTTTATTTTTAGCGGCGGCGTTGCTGTTGGTGTTTACAGTTTCTGCTGTAGCACAGCAAATTGAGCAGTTGGAGCAGGATAAGGATGTTAAGGTTGGCAAATTGGAGAACGGCCTTACATACTACATTAGGCATAATGAGAAGCCTGCCAACAGAGCAAGTTTTTACCTTGTAACAAATGTGGGAGCCATTCAGGAGACTCCTGCACAAGATGGTCTTGCACATTTTCTTGAGCACATGTGTCTCAATGGAACAAAAAACTTTCCGGGGAAGGGTATTATCTCATACATGGAGAGTATAGGAGCCAAGTTCGGCTATAACATTAATGCCGGTACAGGGGTTGAACAAACCGCCTATATGCTTATGAATGTTCCTCTTAAAAGAGAGACTGTAGTAGACAGTTCTATACTCATACTTCACGACTACTCTCACTTTGTAACAAATGACCCGGCTGAGATAGATGCGGAGAGAGGTGTTATAATTGAGGAGTGGAGAACAGGAATGAATGCCGACAGAAGAAGTATGGAGGCCCATTTCGCTGTCCTCTACAAGGATTCCAAATATGCAAAATGCAATATTATAGGGACAAAAGAGGGTCTTGAGACATTCAAACCTGAGGAGCTGGTTAATTTTTACCAGACCTGGTACAGGCCGGATTTGCAGGCTGTAGTAGTGGTTGGCGATATAGATGTCAACTATGTTGAGGAGAAAATAAAAGAGTATTTTAACAGAATCCCTAAAGCAGAAAACCCTAAAGCAAAGGATATTATAAAGGTTCCCGACAACAAGGAGCCGTTGGTGTCTGTCTTTACAGACAAGGAGCTGAACAGCACAAATATAACATTTATCATAAAGAGCGAGCCGATGCCTGAGGAGTATAACTCTACCAATATAGGCTTGATTACCTCTTTGGTAAAAGAGCTGCTTGGTAATATGTTAGAAGAAAGATTGGATGATTTGTCAAAATCTGCAAATGCACCCTTCATTAATGCAGGTGTAGGTTTAGGCAAGTTGATTGAGACTCTCGACGGTTTCTTCCTTGATGTTACCACCAAAGATGGAGAGGGACTGAAAGGTTTTGAGGCAGCTCTGATTGAGTTGGAGCGTGCAAAGAAGTTTGGGTTTACACAAGAGGAGTATGACAGAGCCAAGACCAATATTCTAAAAGGGTTGGAAAACAGGAAAAACAATGCAGACAGCAGACAGAACGAGCAGTTATGCAGAATCTACATGAGCAACTTCTTGGACAACACCCCATACATGACTCCAGATTACGAGTATAACATTAAAAAGCAATATTTAGATATGCTCCCTCTTGCAGTAATTAACCAGACAATGCAGCAGGTTATGACAGCAGAGAACAATGTAATATTATACAGTGCTCCACAAAAAGAGGGGATAGCTGTACCTACCGAGCAAGAGTTGGTGAATGTTCTGGATGCTGCAAAGAGAGCAGATATTAAACCTTTAGAGAACGCCGTTTCAAATGAGCCATTGATGGATGCCTCAAAACTTAAAGGCTCCAAGATTAAGACGGAGGAGAAGGGTGAGTTTGGTTCAACAGTGTTCACATTGGCAAACGGTATTAAGGTAGTTGTAAAACCAACTGATTTTAAGAAAGATGAGATAAGAATAAAGACTGTTGCAAAGGGTGGCACATCGTTCCTTGCAGAGGAGCTGTTACCATCTATGGATAGGAATGTATTTCAAATATACCAGTCTAATGCAGGTATCTCCAAGTTCCCTCAGACGCAGCTTAGCAAGATGCTTACAGGCAAGATAGCCTCTGCAAAGTACTACGTTGGTTCAGACAGACACGGTGTTAATGTCTACAGCTCTCCTAACGATATAGAGACAGCTATGCAGTTGCTTTATCTGTCATATACTGCGCCAAGAGTTGAGAAAGAGGAGTTGGAGGTAGGTCTTAACCAGCTTAAAGCATTGATTCCTAACATGGAGAAACAACCTAACTTCATATTCTCAATGTCCGTACAGCAAGCCTTGGCAAAATCTCCAAGAAATATTAAACTTACAGGCGAAATGTTGGAGAAGGTAAATGCAGAGGATATTAGAAAAGCATTGGATATTCTTTACAGAGATGCAGCCGGAACAACTGTAATAGTAACGGGAAATGTAGACATGGATACATTTAAGCCGCTGATGGAAAAATATATAGGCTCTATCCCCGTTAAGTTGAAACATGGCAAGGATGCAATTGACCATAATCTCAACCCCGAAAA
>CAVIKQ010000159.1:0-3486 GCA_963643305.1 Eggerthellaceae bacterium | reverse complement strand
GGGTATTCCCCACTGTAAGCAGCCCCTCCTCTATTTTACCGTCAACCTCAAAGATATTTTTAGGCAACTCTACAATAGCATCCTTATTAACCTCCCCGTACGCCTCGGTAGGCTCAAGCGTAAATTCAAAAGTATCACCCTCAATCTTCCCCTGTATATTCTCTTCGAACTTTGGCAGCAGGTAACCTGTCCCAAAAATGAACTCCATAGGACGTTCTGCATTAACGGTTTCAATTACCTCGCCATCAACTTTAAGAGTATATGATAGTGACACAACATGATTTTTTTCCATAATATCAGTTTTTAATAATTTCTAATAGTAAACAGTACGCAAAAGTCTGCATTTTTTTCAAATCATACAAACTAAACCCCTATTTATCCTCTTTTTCTTTCATTTTCCCAAACAACCTCCCTACAGGCTTTCCAAACCTGTAGATTTTATACCCCAGGAATACCACCGCCAAATTTACAAAAGGGGATAGCCAATTGTAAAAACAGTATGGCAGATATTCAATGGTTGGCACCCCCAATACTCCCGATTGAACCACTCCGCATGTGTTCCAAGGCACCAATACAGATGTAACGGCAGCAGAATCCTGCAAAGAACGGCTCAGCAGTTCTGGATTATACCCCTCTGTATCATATATTTTCTTAAACATCTTTCCCGGAATAAGAATAGACATATACTGGTCAGAAAGGACAATATTACAAAATATGCAAGACGCCATGGTTGATGCAACCAACGATACAGCACTCTTTATCCGTTTTACAATAATATCCGTAACAGTCTGAATATAACCGCAAGCCTCCATTATGCCTCCAAAAATGACAACACACAATATGAGCCATATAGTATTCAGCATTCCGCTCATGCCGTTTGTACTTACAAGCCCGTTAAGCATCTCGTTTCCTGTTGAAATATCTACATGAGAGGACATTATCTTAAGCGGAGCATACAGCCACGTCTTTACAGAACCATCGGGATAGGGAGTTATACAATCTATAATTTGCGGCTGCGCAAAAAGCGCCACTATACAGCCTAATACCGCAGACAAAAAGAGGGTTAAGAAAGGGGATACCTTTTTGTATATCATATAGATTGTAGCGCATGGAATAAGCAGCAGCCACGGCGTTATGTTATATGCGGCAGAGATCTCCTCCAAATCATTGGCAATATCTATATTGTTTGCAGATGGAATTAAGAACCCCGCAACAGTAAATATCACAGCCGTAATTACAAGAAGCGGTATATTGGTTATAAGAGTATATTTTACATGCTTGTAAAGATCTACCTGAGATATAGATGCCGCAAGATTTGCCGTGTCTGAAAGAGGAGAAACCTTGTCTCCAAAGTATGCTCCCGATATTATAGCCCCGGCAAGCCATCCAGAATGGAATCCAAGTATCTGTCCGGCGCTCAACATTGCAACCCCAATAGTACCTATGGTTGTCCAGGAGCTGCCCGCCATTGTAGAGATCAATGCCGTAAAGAGAAATACAATAAGCAGAAAGACAGACGGATGTATAATTTTAAGCCCATAATAGATAAGTGCAGGAACCACACCGCTCTGAATCCACGAAGCGGTAAGCGCCCCAATCATAAGCAGAATAAACAGCGCCGACCCTGTTTTGCTCAGATTATCGAGCATCCTCTCCTCAATCCTCTCCCATGGAATCTTAAGATAGAAAATCCCTATTGCAGCCCCCACAACCCCTGCCGTAACAAGAGCTAACTGTGAGGGTCCCGATGTTAAATCATCTCCAAACATATTAACACCGGCAATCAATATAAGTATAAGTATCACTACCGGCAATACAGATAAAAAGAGCGACGGTCTCCTCCCCATTTCCACTGTTTTTAAATATATACTTAATTAACTATTAAACACTAACATCCTCAAAAGCCAAAGAGCCAATCTGCCACCTTGTACATTTACGGGCATCATTGGCACTCGCAATAAAATTATTCCACAAAGTTATTATATTCCCCGTTATATTAAGCTCCCTTACAGGGTACTTAATCTCTCCCCTCTCAAAATAGAACCCCTCTATCCCAAAAGAGAAATCACCTGTGCCGGCATTGCAGTTACCCCCGTTAAACCCTGTAATATAGATACCGTTGCCCACCAACCCTATAAGTTCCTTGCCATCTGCAACAGCTCCTCCATCTGTGAGGATTGGCACAGATGCCCCCTCCACACCGGCCGGCATACCAAGTTTTTTTGCATAATAGGTATTGATAAAATACCTCTCTACCGTTCCGCAGGAGATTATATCAGAATTGGAGGTTGCCACCCCCTCGCTGTCGAAATATCTGCTCCCGCTCATCCCTTTAAGCAAAGGCCTGTCTAACAGAGAGAGCTTTGGAGAGAAAACCCTCATTCCAAGACAATCGAGCAGAAATGAGTTTTTCTGTTGTAAGTTAGCTCCCGATAATGCACTGAGTATAGGGGCTATTACCCTCGATGAACATGTCCTGTCTATTACCACAGAATACCTGCCCCCCTTTATCTTTTGCGGATTCAGTTTGGCCTGTGCCCTTTTAAGAGCAGTTACACCGGTCTCTTTATAGTTCACATTGGTAAGGAAATCGTTTAAAGTAAGCGCACTTTCATACCACCACCCCTCTGGGCGTGCCCCGTTTTTGCCTCTTACAGACACCTCCGTTGTAAGATTGAATGTTGTCTGTAACGACTCCCCTTTAAAATCTTGGGAATCACGCATATAAAAATAGTCAACCGAATCTGCGTATTCAACCGAACCGGATATGAGCGCACCTGCCCTGTTCCCTCTGTACGATACACTATCCATAGCGTTGTAGACCTCAAAGGCAATCTCCTTTTTCTGAGAGGGAGCAAGGGTGTATATCATTGGGTCAAACTGCCCCAAATCTGTCTTTTTAAGCCCCTCCTCCACGCTGCACCCCTCAAAACCTTTAAAATATAAAGCGCTGTTGGGAAGAGTGTAGGCATAATCCTCACTCAGCAGCTTGGTAGCCTCAACAGCATTCTTTATAAACCGGTCTAACGAGCTCTTTTTGAATATATTGGTTGAGTAGGAACCGTATTTTCCGTTTATGTATATCTGAATGTAAAGCGAACGGTCTGCCGAGCCTTGCAGAACATCCAACTCTCCGTTCAATACATTAAAGCAGTTCTGCTCCCCCATGTTAAGCATCACTCTCGATTGTATTGCCCCCTCCTTTATTGCCTTTTCAAGAGCATAATCGGCAGCCTTTCTCTCCTCTATAAGGGCTACATCGCTATATTTCTCTATAGGTTTCATATTGTACTTTTTTTACAGGCCTCCCACCATAAGACGGTTTACCTTTACTGTTGGCATTCCGCACGAAACAGGGCATAACTGATCCTTGCCGCAAATCCAGGTGGCATTCTCCATTTTTGGGTCATTGCCAACCATAGATATATCGGCAAGAGCCTGTGGGCCGTTACCTATTATATTTATATCTTTTATAGGAGCTGTAAG
>CAVIKQ010000158.1:0-3504 GCA_963643305.1 Eggerthellaceae bacterium | reverse complement strand
TTCTAATTTAGCGAGGAATTTCAAGGCCTACGCAGCTGAGTAATCCGTAGTTTACTTAACGTAAATGAGGAATTACGAAGCAAGTAAAACAGAGAAATTACCGCTAAATTAAATTTTTAATTATTTGGCAAAGCTCACAGACCGCGTCTCCCGTATCACTGTAATCTTAACCTGTCCCGGATAAACCATCTCGTCCTGAATCTTCTTGGCAATCTCAATTGAAAGATTCTCTGCCTCCTGGTCTGAGACCTGTTCGCTTCCTACAATGACTCTCAGCTCTCTACCTGCCTGAATAGCATAGGTCTTGGTAACACCCGGATAGGAGAGGGCAATGTTCTCCATATCTTTAAGCCTCTTTATGTAAGACTCTATAACCTCTCGCCTTGCTCCCGGACGTGCACCCGATATGGCATCACCCACAAGTACAAGAGGGGAGATGAGGGAGATCATTTCAACCTCTTCATGGTGCGCTCCAATTGCATTGCAAACCTCAGGTTTCTCTTTATATTTTTCCGCTAATTTCATTCCTAAGATTGCATGAGGCAGCTCAGGATCTTCATCAGAGACCTTTCCTATATCGTGCAGCAAGCCGGCTCTTTTGGCAATCTTTGGATTAAGCCCAAGCTCAGATGCCATGGTAGCACATATATTGGCAACCTCTCTTGAGTGCTGCAACAAATTTTGTCCGTACGATGAACGGTACTTCATACGCCCTATAAGCTTTACAAGCTCTATATGAAGGCCATGTATCCCTAAATCTATACAGGTTCTTTTACCTGTTTCCATTATCTCGTCCTCTAACTGCTTCTGCACCTTTGCAACAACCTCCTCTATTCTTGCAGGGTGGATACGTCCATCTGTAACAAGCTGGTGCAGAGCCAATCTTGCAACCTCTCTTCTAACAGGGTCAAAAGCAGACAAAAGGATAGCTTCAGGCGTATCGTCTACAACAATCTCAACACCTGTGGCAGCCTCCAATGCCCTTATGTTCCTACCCTCACGTCCTATGATTCTGCCCTTTATCTCGTCGCTCTCTATGTTAAAGACTGTTACGGCATTTTCAATGGCAGTCTCCGGAGCTGTTCTCTGAATAGTGTTTATTACAATACGCTTGGCCTCTTTAGACGCTGTAAGTCTCGCCTCATCCATAACATCATTGATATATGACATTGCCTGGGTCTTTGCCTCATCTTTCATCTGCTGTACCAACTGGGCTTTAGCCTCGGCTGCTGTCATTCCCGATATAGACTCTATCTTCTCAATGGCCTCCTGTTTAAGTTTGTCGTCCTCCTCTGATTTCTGGTTTACTATCTCAACCTGTTTCTTTAAGTTTTCCTTTACAGCATTTGCCTCCCTCTGCTTATCGGATAGTTCCTGTACCTGTTGATTTACAGTAAGTTCTTTCTGTTTTACTCTGTTCTCAGCCTGAAGTATAGCATTGTTTTTTTCATTGATAAACTGCTCGTGTTCAGCTTTCAATTGCAGAAATTTCTCTTTTGCCTGAAAAATCTTGTCTTTCTTAATATTTTCCCCCTCCTTCTCTGCATCTTTCAGTATCTGCTCCTTCTTCCTCTTTAGCACTACGTTATTCATAACATAGTATCCTATGGCGCATCCTGCAATTAGTCCGGCTAAAGAACAAATAACGATAATAACTGTGTCCATAATTGTATTTAAAACTGTTAGTTAGGTATATAAAAAAGCTGCCAGACAAAGCTGTTTTCAGAAAACCTGAAAAATAAAGTTTTGGGCTCCGATTGTAGAATCAAACTTCCAACGTCCCGATAAACGGAATCCCCTTACGGGTCACCTAGGCCTGCCTTCATCTGTCGGTCGCCCGGGATAGTTAAAAAATGTTGATTTTCGCAAAGAGCAATTGTCTGACAGCTAAAAGTATATGTAAGAACCTATCTAATTCTCCCCCTTATCCTCTTTATTTAAATAATCGGAGAGAGCAGTATCTATTTTATCCAGCTCCTCTATCACAGCAGAATAGTCCTTGTTCTGTTCAAGTTCTTCCAATTTTATTGCCATTGAAAGAAAACTCATTGAGAGTATATCCTGAATATCTGCTTTGTTGTAGTTATCTCTGTAATACTCAATGGCAGAATTGATTCTTTTCGCTGCATTTCTGTATAGAGGCTCCTCTTTTACAGGAATGTCAAACGAATAGCGCCTGTCTGCTATGATCAAGTTAATACGCTGATTACCCTGCTTATTCATCCAACAAATAAATACACCTGTCTATCTCGGAGATTATGCTTGCAATTATCCTCCTTGCCTCCTCTTTACTGCCGCCAATAGTCACCAAAGACTCTTTTAACTGCAACTTCTCCTCTTTAAGTTTTAGATTATTCTCCTTCAACTCAAGCTCCGCAAACCTTTTTTTCAAATCTTCAATTTTCAACTTGTAAGTTTCAGTTTTCCTTACTTGCTGCTTAAGATTCTCGCCAAGAATGTTGTTTTGAGATTTAAGCTCCTCATACATAGAAATCAACTCTCTTATGTGAGTGTTTAATCTGTTCACAACTATTTCAGCTTCATCTTTCATCTGCTGCGCTTTTCACCCGCAAAGTTAATAATTTTTTTAACACAAACAGGAGTGCTCTAAAATAAAAAAGTATGGCCGCACTTTTAGCCATACTTTAGTTTTAAAGATGCTTATAAAAAGAGGGCTTGTCCTCTTTTTATACAACTGCTTACAAAGTGTTAATCTCTTTAACCTTATCCATACCAACCTTAATAGCCTCCTCATTCATAGGAATTAGGTTGTGGTGTCTTGTAGGCAAAGATTTTTTCAATCCCTTTATAACGCTCTCCATAGATACAATAGGCCTCCTCTTTAACAGAGCACCAAGAACTACCATATTGAATGCCTTTGTATTACCCATTAGCGCACTCTCCTCTGCAGCCTCTATAGAGCAGACCTCTATATCTTTTCTTGTTGGGTGGTGGGTAATTCCGTTTGGATCGTAAAGCAAAAGACCACCCGGTTTAACCATACTCTCAAATTTATCCATAGACTGCTGGTTTAGGATAACAGCTATGTCAAATTTGCTTAAGATAGGTGAACTAATCTTGTTGTCGCTTATGATTACTGTAACGTTGGCTGTACCGCCACGCATCTCCGGGCCGTAGGAAGGCATCCAAGTAACCTCTTTGTCCTGCATGATTCCCGAATATGCAAGAATCTTACCCATTGAGAGTACCCCTTGTCCGCCAAAACCGGCAATGATTATCTCTTCTTTCATATTTAACTTTTTATAATTTTCAAAATTTTACCTGTCCTTAAGATCTCCAAGAGGGTAGAATGGGAACATATTCTCCTCCATCCATTTGTTGGCCTTTACAGGAGACATTTTCCATCCCGAATTACAAGTACCAACAACCTCTACAAATGAGGTACCTTTATTCATCATGGAGTTCTCAAAAGCCTTCCTTATGGCTTTCTTGGTCTTTCTTACGGCTCCCGGAGTCTGGGCAGACTGGCGGGTTACATAGCAG
>CAVIKQ010000157.1:0-3524 GCA_963643305.1 Eggerthellaceae bacterium | reverse complement strand
ATATATGCTAATCCGGTAAGAAGTAGAGGGTGACTAAAAAGTCAGCACAACTCTCTGAGAATTGAATATTTGGGAACAAGGTAGAGGTTGACCTCACCAAAAAACAAGAAAAAGAGGCTTGACTAATACTTTTTAGTCAGCCTCTCTTAATTTAGGCACCCCTCTTTCAGTTGGATTCCTTTTTTATGTTAACATCCATCTTCGGATAAGGAAATCTGATTCCCGATTCGGGAAGCCGGTTATATATTGCCTCGTTTACATCAAAGAAAAGTGTCCAGAAGTCATCATTCTTTACCCATGCTCTTGCCATTATTACAATAGCGCTATCTCTAAAGGATTCCAATACAGCCATTGGTGCTGCCGGTTCTGTAAGGATAAGCGGATTACTGTTAATAATCTTTAGAATCTCCTCTTTTGCTACAGCTACATTGTCTCCGTAAGAGATGTTTACTTTCCATTCACATCTTCTTATACCTGTTGTGGAGAAGTTGTTTATAACACCATTTATAAGGGAGCCGTTTGGCAGTATAATCTTCTTGTTGTCCGGTGTGGTGATCTGAGTATTGGTAATCTCAATGGCTCTTACTGTTCCGTCATATCCCTGTGCCTGAATATAGTCTCCAACTCTGAACGGTTTGAACAGCAGTATCATTATACCTCCGGCAAAGTTCTGAAGGGTGCCGCTCATTGCCATTCCTATTGCCAAACCGGAGCCTGCTATTAGGGCTACAAGAGAGGTTGTATCTATACCAAGTGCGCCAATGACTATAATGATAAGTATTATGGTTAGGGCTATATTTGTAAAACTTAGGATGAATGTCATCAGTGAGGCTTCGACATTTCTCTTTGTCATAATCTTTTTTAAAATGTAACGGATTCGTTTTATAAACCATCCGCCAACAAAATAGATTACAAATGCTGCAAGGATTTTTAGCCCAAGATCTATTGTTAATTTTATGCCGCTATGAAGTAGTTCTTCTGTTGGCATCTCTATTAATGATTTGATTTTCTGGTCTATAACCTCAGTTGCCTTTGGTATGGTATCATTCTGTAACACACCTGTTGCAGCTGTTGCAAGCATGCTGAAAATGGTAGTGAATATCATTTTTTACTATTTTTATATTGTTAATTGCTTTTACAAATATAATGAAAAAGGGTAAAAAATCTAATAAAATATGGAATAATTTTTAAAAATAACAAAAAAGTTATTTGATAATATGTTTATTGTAGATATATTTGCATGGGGTAAGTGTGGGGGTACGATAGAAATGTTAAATCTAAATTTATAATAATGGACAAAAGAATTTCACTTAAGGATGCTGTTGCTTTGGTTAAGGATGGCATGACAATTATGATTGGCGGCTTTTTAGGCGCCGGTAGTCCTCACAAGATCATGGACGAATTATCAAAATCTGGTGTGAAGGATCTTACTATAATCTGTAACGATACCGCTTATCCGGATGTTGCACATGGCAAGCTGATTACCAACAAACAGGTGAAGAAGGTTATTGTTTCGCACATTGGAACAAACCCTAATACAAGTGAGCAGATGAACAGTGGTGAGCTTGAGATAGAATTTTCACCGCAGGGTACCCTTGCAGAGAGAATCAGGGCATACGGAGCCGGCTTGGGTGGAGTGCTTACCACAACCGGTCTTGGTACTGTAGTGGCAAATGGCAAACGTACAGTAGACATTAATGGCAAGACCTATCTTCTTGAGATGCCTCTAAAGGCGGATATGGCATTTATAGGCGCCTCTATCTGTGATGAGGATGGCAACTGTATCTATTTGGGAACTACCCAGAACTTTAATCCTCTTATGGCTACTGCTGCCGATTATGTTGTTGTAGAGGCAGAAAAATTTGTAAAGACAGGCGATATTGCTCCTGAGGCAGTTCATACTCCGGGTATATTCGTAGATAAAATTTATGTAAAGGAAAATTAATTTAACAGAGATATTATGGGCAAAAAATCATTGATTCGTGTGCGTATGAGTTGTCATGACGCACATTATGGCGGAAACCTTGTAGACGGTGCGCATATGCTTAACCTTTTTGGAGATGTTGCTACAGAGCTTCTTATTCAGAATGACGGAGATGAGGGGCTTTTTAAGGCGTATGACAATGTTGAATTCATAGCTCCTGTTTATGCAGGTGACTACATTGAGGCAGAGGGGGAGATAGTACATGTTGGCAATACATCGAGAAAGATGGTGTTTGAGGCGAGAAAGGTTATAGTACCTCGTCCCGATATTTCTGATTCGGCAGCAGATGTACTCGAAGAACCTATAGTTGTTTGCAGAGCAAGCGGTACATGTGTTGTTCCCGCAAAATGTCAAAGAAAAAAATAGTAACGGCTATGGAGAAACTTATTATTACTGCCGCTATTTGTGGCGCCGAGGTTTTAAAAGAGCATAATCCCGCTGTTCCTTATACCGTAGAGGAGTGTGTAAGAGAGGCAAAAAGTGCATACGATGCAGGTGCCAGCATTATCCATCTTCATGTAAGGGAGGATGACGGTACCCCAACACAGAGCAAGGCCCGCTTTGAAAAGATAATCAATGCAATCAGAGAGGTTTGTCCCGATGTTATCATACAGCCCTCTACCGGTGGTGCCGTAGGTATGACCAACGACGAGAGGCTTCAGCCTACAGAGCTGATGCCTGAGATGGCAACTCTTGATTGCGGTACACTTAACTTTGGCGGTGACGATATATTTGAGAATACAGAGAACACCATTAAATATTTTGGTGAGAGGATGATTGAAAGAGGTATCAAGCCGGAGTGTGAGGTATTTGACAAGAGTATGATTGAGATGGCCCTTAGAATTGCTAAAAAGGGGATGATAAAGCATCCTATACATTTTGACTTTGTCATGGGTGTGAATGGCGGTATCGGTGGAGATTTAAGAGATTTCGTCTTCTTGAGAGGCAGCATTCCTGCAGATGCAACCTATACTGTTGCCGGTGTGGGAAGATATGAGTTCCCGCTTGCAGTGGCAGCCATTATAGATGGAGGTCATGTAAGAGTCGGCTTTGAGGATAATGTATATCTTTCAAAAGGGGTTTTGGCAAAATCAAACGGAGAGCTTGTAGAAAAAGTTGTAAGACTTGCAAAAGAGTTTGGGCGTGAGATTGCAACTCCTGCAGAGGCAAGAGAGATACTTGGACTAAAACCTCTTAAATAAATATCGGGAAGGGGAGAAGAATTAGAAAATAATTATAACACAATAACAATTTAATATTATGAAAAAAGGTAACAAATATGGAACACACAGGGTTATTGAGCCAAAGGGTGTTCTTCCACAGCCTGCCAACAAGATTGACAACAACATGGACGAGATCTACGATAACGAGATCCTTATTGATGTAAAGACTTTGAATATCGATTCTGCAAGTTTTACTCAGATAGAGGAGCAGGCTGGCGGCGATAAGAAGAAAATTGCTGAGATTATGATGGATATAGTTGCTAAACAGGGCAAACATCGTAATCCTGTTACCGGTTCGGGCGGAATGCTTCTTGGCG
>CAVIKQ010000156.1:0-3567 GCA_963643305.1 Eggerthellaceae bacterium | reverse complement strand
ATTATTGCGTTATAATCGTCATTCTTTTGTCTAAAGGATTCAACAAGCTTTTTAAGCCCAATTCCTGCCGTTACGGCAAACAGTACAATATAATCTTTAACCCCTCCTGCAGGGGCAATAAAATCTGCAACACAAAGATTTTGAGAATTATCAGACTCCTGATTCCTTAACTGAGGCAATATTTTGCTTCCCGATAAAATCTCCACAACAATATCATTCCCACTGCTGTACGCCGGAAAGATGCCTGCCACTCCGTTTAAAGTTAAAAGATGCTCATCCTTAATCTGTTGGAGCAATCTGTTGGCATCCTTGTAAAGCGTTGCAGCCTCCTTGCCTTTTTTAGGAGAGTTAAGAATCTGCGGATATGCACCGTTCAGTTCCCATGCCGAAAAAAGATAGCTCCAGTTGATAAGCGGTTCTACATTGGGAATAGGAAAATCAGTATAAACAGTAACGCCAAGCTGTTTTGGCACAACTATGTTATTGATATTCTTTTTATGCCCATGCAGCATTGCATCTGCCAAACTCTTGATGCTATCTCCGTTTTGACGGTTTAAATAGCTCTCCCTTAACTCTCTCTGCGAACACTTTATCTCATTTATATATTCTTGCCGGTTAGCCCCTTTAAGCCTGTTTAAAATTGCAACATTGTCAGACGCGCTCCTGCTGTGAACAACAATGCCGGAATAGTGAGGGGCAATTTTCACTGCCGTATGCAATGCAGAGGTTGTAGCACCGCCAATCACCACATCTGCCTTTATCCCTCTTCTTTCAAACTCATCAACAACCTTAATCATCTCATCCAATGATGGAGTTATAAGACCGCTAAGCCCCACAGCGTTGGCTCCGTTCTGCTCAACCATCTCTGCAATGGCGTTTGGTTCTACCATAACCCCCATATCCATAACATCATAGCCATTACATGAGAGTACCAATGAAACTATATTTTTCCCAATATCATGAACATCCCCTTTTACGGTAGCCATAACAACCTTGCCGGCCTTTGCACCGTTTGACTCCCTCTCTTTAATATAAGGAGAGAGAGCTTCAACCGCTTTTTTCATTACACGAGCACTCTTTACCACCTGCGGAAGAAACATTTTCCCCGCGCCAAACAGTTCTCCCACCTCACCCATGGCAGGCATTAAAAGGGTGTCTATCAATTCGAGAGGAGATACACCGCTCTTTTTAAAAGCATCTATGGTATAGTTTTCAATATTATCATCTGTACCCTTTACAACGGCAACCCTTATTCTCTCTTCAACAGGCAGACTATCAATAGGTTTTGTACCATTCTCCGAAACCTGCCGCGCCGATTCCTCCTCCTTAATCTTATGGGCGTATGCAGATAACCGCTCTGTGGCATCATCTCTTCTGCACAGTATAACATCTTCGCACAGCTCTATAAGTTCCGTTTCTATTGAGGAATAGATCTGCAGCATCCCCGGATTTACAATCCCCATATCCATACCGGCTTCAATAGCATGGTACAAAAAGACAGAGTGCATAGCCTCTCTAATCTTGTTGTTCCCCCTAAACGAAAATGAAAGATTGCTTACCCCTCCACTTATTTTTACCCCTTTAAGATTCTGCTTAATCCATCTGCATGCCTTAATGTAATCCAAAGCATAGCTGTTATGGCTCTCTATACCGGTAGCAACAGCCAAAATATTGGGGTCCATTATTATATCCTCTGCCGGGAACCCATTTTGTACAAGCAGCCTGTAAGCCCTCTCTGCAACCTCTATCTTTCTTATATATGTATCAGCCTGTCCTTTTTCATCAAAAAGCATAACTACAGCAGCCGCACCATAGTTATGTATCAACCGGGCGCGATGTATAAAGAGAGCTTCACCCTCTTTTAGCGAGATAGAATTAACTATGCTTTTTCCCTGAGTACATTTTAGCCCGGCCTCCAACACCTCCCATTTAGAGGAGTCTATCATTATAGGAATCCTTGCTACAGATGGTTCAGAGGCTATTAAATTAAGGAATGTTGTCATTGCCGCCACCCCATCTATCATGCCGTCATCCATACATACATCTATCACCTGCGCTCCGGATTCTACCATGCTCTCTGCAATCTTTATAGCCTCTGTGTAGTTATTCTCACGTATGAGCCTTGCAAACTTTGCAGAACCGGCAACATTAGTCCGCTCCCCTATATTTATAAAATTGCTGTTTTCCGTTATAACCAACGGTTCGAGTCCGCACAGAATGGAGTTTGGCTTTAGTACCGGATATTTTCTTGGGCTATATTTTGCCGCCTCCACGCCAAGAGCCTTAATATGTTGCGGAGTTGTGCCGCAACACCCTCCAACAATATTTACAATACCCAATTTAAGGTACTCTGCCATGTTTTCTGCAAACATTTGGGCTGTCTGCTCATATTCGCCCATTAAGTTAGGCAGTCCAGCATTAGGATGTACAGACACATTGCATTGGGCAATATCTGCAAGCCTCTTTATATAAGGAAGCAGCTGCTTGGCTCCAAATGAGCAGTTAAGCCCAATAGAGAGGAGTTTTGCATGTCTGAGCGAATAATAGAAAGCCTCTACTGTCTGTCCTGCAAGCGTTCTTCCACTATCTGTAAGAGTTCCCGACACCATTACAGGAATCTCAATCCCCTTGGCAGCACATACCTCCTCTACAGCCATAAGAGCAGCTTTGGCATTTAAGGTATCAAAGACCGTCTCTACCATTATTATATCTGCGCCACCATCTATAAGCCCCCTTGCCTGCTCTTTATAAGACTCCTTTAATATATCAAATGTTACCGCGCGAGAGGCCGGATTATCTATATCTGCCGCAATTGAACAGGATGCTCCGGTTGGGCCCATTGTCCCTGCAACAAAACGAGGTTTGCCTATGTTTGCATCCCTTAAATCTACAGATCTCTTTGAGATATTTGTTGTATTAGACAAGGCTGAATCACAAAACTCTCTTACGGCAGCTTTTGCCAATTTTGCCGCTGCAAAGTTTATATCATAGACATACTCTTGCAGTCCGTACTCCTTTAATGAGACAGCATTACTGTTGAACGAGTTGGTGGTTATTATATCGGCTCCTGCCATAAGATACTCTGTATGAATCTCTTTAACTACAGAAGGCATGGTAATGGAGAGGATGTCGTTACATCCTTTTAAATTGGTGTTGTGATTGCAGAAAGCCTCTCCTCTAAACTCCTTTTCCGTTAGGTTGTGCCTTTGAATCATTGTCCCCATAGCGCCATCCAATACCAAAATATGGTTGCGCAGGAGGCTTGCAACTGTTTTGCTGTTCATCTGAATATCTGTGTTAACCGGTAACTACACCGGTGCAAAGATATTTACTTTTAGAATGAAGTGCTTGAAAGAGACTCTATACTTTTTAGAGAGATTGTTCTTGTTATTGTTTTTTGTAATGATTCAGTTACAAAAAAGAGCAATTTTAAAGATTAAAAGATTTTTTATAAAAATTTTCAGATACCATAATATTTACATACTTGTATCAATTTACAAATTAATCTAATTTATTATTAAAAAACAGCTTTTTATTCTTAAAAAATTAAAGAAATCATAATAGAAT
>CAVIKQ010000155.1:0-3599 GCA_963643305.1 Eggerthellaceae bacterium | reverse complement strand
GCGCACAGAGCTTAGAGGTCGTTGGGAGAGACTTATCCCTAAAACAAAAAAGAATCTGTTGGTAATCTGCGATACCGGCCATAATGCCCATGGTTTTGCCACACTCAAAGAGCAGATAGAAAGGACTCATTCTCAGAGAGGCGGGAAACTGATAATGCTTTTTGGTGTTGTGGCAGACAAGGATCTTGATGCAATTTCTCATCTTCTTCCTTGCAAGGCTATCTATATTCCTGTACAGGCTAAAGGGGAACGGGCATTGCCGTCTTCTACATTGCATGAGAAACTTGTATCGTTTGGGCTAAACTGTGTGCAAGATTTTTCCTCTGTTGATGATGGTTTGGCATACGCCCTTAAAATTGCAGATAATAAAGACTTTATCTATATTGGAGGTAGTACCTTTGTTGTTGCAGAAGCTCTTACGAGCAATTTTTGGGATGAAAAGTAAACAAAAACATTTGGAAGATTAAAAAAAAGAACTACCTTTGCAATCCCAATCGGGAAAGTATGCAATTTTGGCCGTGTGGCCACGATTCGGGAGCATAGCTCAGTTGGTTTAGAGCATCTGCCTTACAAGCAGAGGGTCACAGGTTCGACTCCTGTTGCTCCCACCGATTTTTTCTAATGTGTTTTAAGTGTTTTTGGGTCTGCAGTATGTAATACTTTGCAGTCCTTTTTTCTTTTTTAAATAGCATCCCAATTTACTGCCTAACTTTCATGATTCGCCAATCCTCACATACGTAAAGTATGCTGCGGTTGTCTCACATTCAGTTAGTTGTAACTTGTGCGCTATTTAGAAAAAGCCTCTTAATAAGGTTTATTAATCATAAACTGGTTATTTGGCTCTTAGAACAATTGTATATTGCGCAAATTTTAAAAAAATGGGAGGCCGTGCGGTCTCCCATTTGATTTTTTTGATATTAAGATTACTCTTATTCCTTCAAAGCAGCCTGTGCCGCAGCCAATCTTGCAATTGGCACACGGAATGGAGAACATGAAACATAGTTCATGCCTACTCTGTGGCAGAATGCTACAGACTCAGGGTCTCCGCCATGCTCCCCGCAGATACCAACCTTTAAGTTAGCGTTGGTTGAACGTCCTCCTTTAATACCAATCTCAACAAGCTTCCCGACACTTGCCTGATCCAATGTCTGGAATGGATCTGCAAGGAGAATCTTCTTTGAGAGATAATCACCCATGAATGCGCCTATATCGTCACGAGAGAAGCCGAATGTCATCTGGGTAAGGTCATTTGTACCAAAAGAGAAGAACTGGGCTGTCTTGGCCATCTCGTCTGCCATAATAGCCGCTCTTGGAATCTCTATCATAGTACCGTACAAGAAGTTAATCTTAACGCCACGCTCCTTCTCTACAGTTGCATGAACTCTGTCGCAAATAGCTTTTTGGAAATCCAACTCCTTAACGGATACTGTAACAGGAATCATAATCTCCGGTTTAGGATTGTACCCCTCAAGAATAAGGTCTGCAGTAGCATTAAAGATAGCCCTGAACTGAGCCTCAGAAACCTCAGGATATGTTACGCCAAGACGAACTCCACGGTGACCCATCATAGGGTTAACCTCGTGTAGAGACTCCCCTCTCTTCTTAATATCCTCAACAGAGATACCCATAGCCTCAGAAAGCTCCCTCTGTTTCTCCAATGTCTGAGGGACAAACTCATGCAAAGGCGGATCCAACAGACGGAATGTAACAGGCTTGCCATCCATAATCTTCATTGTAGCCTTGGTAGCCTCCCTTACGTATGGTTCAAGCTCTGCCAACGCATGCTCTCTCTCCAATGTTGTATTGGAAAGTATCATCTTTCTAAGTTTTGCAAGAGGTGCCTCTGAATTCTTGCCATAGAACATATGCTCAATTCTAAAGAGGCCTATACCCTCGGCTCCAAATGTCAAAGCATTCTTAGCATCCTCCGGAGTATCTGCATTTGTTCTAACGCCAAGTTTCCTGTATTTGTCTACAATATTCATAAACTCTATGAAACGAGGATTTTCAGATGCATCCATAGTGTCTATAGCAACATCATATACAAGTCCTTTTGTTCCGTTCAAGCTGAATATATCTCCCTCTTTGTATAGTTTATTGCCCAATACAAGGGTTCTGTTAGGCAGATTGATATGCAAAGCATCGCAACCTACAATACAACATTTACCCCAGCCACGGGCAACCAAAGCAGCGTGAGATGTCATACCTCCACGGGCTGTAAGGACACCGTCTGCAGCACGCATACCCTCAACATCCTCCGGATTGGTCTCCTCTCTTACAAGAATCACCTTCTCCTTTCTTGCAGCAGCTGCCACAGCCTCTTCAGCTGTAAATACAATTCTACCTACGCTTCCGCCGGGACCTGCAGGCAGACCTTGGGCAACAACTGTAGCCTGTTTCTCAGATTTAGGGTCGAGGATTGGGTGAAGAAGTTCATCCAACTGAGCAGGCGCAACACGCATAACCGCAGTCTTGTCATCTATAAGCCCCTCTCCTATCATATCCATTGCCATATTAAGGGCAGCTATACCGGTTCTCTTACCAACACGGCACTGAAGCATCCAAAGTTTGCCATCTTGAATAGTGAACTCTATATCCTGCATATCATGGAAATGCTGCTCCAAATTATGCTGAATGGCATCCAGTTCTTTATAAACATCAGGCATGGCGGTCTCCAAAGAGGCAAGATGCTTGTTATGATCATTCTTGGTAGCCTCATTCAATGGGTTTGGTGTTCTGATACCTGCAACAACATCCTCTCCCTGAGCGTTAATCAACCACTCTCCATAGAATTTGTTCTCACCTGTAGCAGGGTTTCTTGAGAATGCAACACCTGTAGCGGAGTTGTCTCCCATATTACCAAATACCATAGACTGAACGTTTACTGCGGTACCCCAATCATCGGGAATACCCTCAATACGTCTGTATGCTATAGCTCTCTTACCGTTCCATGATTTGAACACTGCTCCAATACCGCCCCACAACTGCTCGTAAGCATCATCTGGGAAAGGTTTGCCCAATTCCTGTTTAACTCTTATCTTAAAGTCTTCGCAAAGAGCCTTAAGATCCTCTGTAGTCAGCTCTGTATCTGAAGCATAACCCTTCTCTTTCTTAACCTTGGCAAGCATTCTGTCTAACTGAACCCTAATACCATTACCCTCTTCAGGCTCAATACCCTCGGCTTTCTCCATAACGACATCTGAATACATCATTATGAGACGTCTGTAGGCATCATATACAAAACGTGGATTACCTGTTTTCTCAATAAGGCCGGGAATTGTTGCAGAACATAGACCTATATTGAGGACAGTCTCCATCATACCCGGCATAGAACTTCTTGCACCTGAACGGCAAGAAACCAAAAGGGGAGATTTAGGGTCTCCGAACTTCATACCCATTATCTCCTCTGTGGCAGCCATGGCAGCATCTACATCTGCTCTCAGCTCGGCCGGATAATCACAGCCATTATCATAAAATTCCGTACAAGTTTCTGTAGTGATAGTGAAACCTGCAGGAACAGGGATACCTAATTTACACATTTCGGCAAGGTTTGCCCCCTTACCTCCAAGAAGATTTTTCATAGATCCATCGCCCTCGGC
>CAVIKQ010000154.1:569-3649 GCA_963643305.1 Eggerthellaceae bacterium | reverse complement strand
GTACTATTCTACGAACAAATCGTTAAGTACTATTTCACTTTGCACATTTCCGCTGTACATATTTTTCTTTAGTCCGTATGTAGTAACAAAGGTTTGATGCAGTGCTTTACGTGTTTTAGTTGCAGAACGGAACATTTCAGCTCGTTCACGCAGACGTTCATCATATTGTTTTGTAATTTCAAATTCGCTTTGTGAGAATTTCATTTCGCAGAGATTGATTGTTTGGTCTCTGCGATCAATGAGCAGATCAATTTGCGCCCCATCACCTTTCCATCCGCAAATATCACTTTGTACTCCACTTATACCAAGTTTTTGTTTTATCTGTCGAATATGGTGTAGGGCTAACTGCTCAAAGGAGTAGCCGCTCCACGCTCTACGAGATGGGGAGTCAATCATATTTTGCCAATGATTTTCATCCTGCCCTCGATAGCCTTTGACATAACGCAAATGAAATAATGTAAACAAGTCTGTCAGTTGATATATAGTTCCTCGCTCTGTTTTACCAAATGCCGTATATTGACGAATGAAGTCGCAGTCGCACAAGTTTCGTAGAGCCTTTGATAAAGCTCCTCCATCATCAATCTTTGTAGTTGCCATAATTTCAGCACGGGTCAGTCCGGCGGCTTTATTTGCCAATGCTTCAATAATCTGCTTATGAAGTGTTGCCTCGTTAAACAGTGACCGAAACAAAAAGTTATATTCTCGCGATAGTGGAGCATTTTGTACGAAGAATAGATTATCTATATTTTGAGTGAGGCTCTTGTCTCGTTCAAGCATTTGCAAATAAAGAGGCGTACCGCCAAGTATCATATAACATTCGGCTATCTGATAACGATTCCACTTAATACCTCGAGATAAAAGGTACTGCTCTGTTTCATATAAAGTGAAAGGAGCAAGATAGATACTTCGTGTAGTTCTATTATACAAACCGCCTTTATCAGAAAGCACATTCTCACGCATCCAAGAGGTTGCACTACCACATACAATAAGTTTCAAACGGTTATTCGTTGCACCCCATGAATTCCAAAAGAACTCAAAAGCTTTAATAAATCGGCTTTTTTGAGTGTCCATCCATGGCAATTCATCGAGGAAAACTACAATTGGGTTATCTCCATTTATGGATTCAAGATATTTACGCAATTGGGCAAATGCATCAAACCAATCTTTAGTAAGTTTCCATTTGTGTCCCGAATAATACTCTAACTGACGATTGAACTCGCCAAGTTGTTCTTTCTTTGTACCTTGATAGATTCCAGTCGAATAAAAATGGAATGTGTCATTAAAATATTGACGAACAAGGAAAGTCTTACCGATACGGCGTCTTCCGTAAATCGCAATCAATTCTGGGGACTTTGACTCGATACGCTGACGTAATATCTCTTGCTCAACTCTTCTTCCTATTATAGTATCTGTCATATTGAAGTAATTTGTTTTATCCTTACACAAAGATAGGAAAAAATCTCGATTCCTTATCGCTAATTCAATTATATTTTTAATTACCGACACAAAATACTATGCCTTTTATAAATTTAGAACATCCTTATTCCAATGGATACTCCGTCTTTGACACTTTGGTATAGCTCAATCTGTGTATATATTTATATGTACCATAAAGACAAAAACAATATTTGACAAAAAAAAGAGTTTTAACAAAAGCTCTTTCAATTATTTACATTTTTTATAATCCCAACTAAGTGTCAAACTCCCGAGCTTCTTAACCGATGTGCAAAGATAAAAACTTATTTATTAACGCTTACTAAACTAAAGAATTTCCCTATATTTGCAGGTTGATAATTTTGATTAGTTTAAATTGGTATGGAAAATAACGCTGCAGCTTTAAATGAGGAGTTACAACGCTCTGATGAGCAAATGGTAGAAAAGAATGTAGAGGTTGGCTCTGTTGGTGAGGATGAAAATAGGTCAACGGATTACTCTAACTTTCAGTTACAGGAGATAGTAGATCTGTTGCAGAAGCTTTTGGAGCAGGAGAATCGTACAGAGCTCTACAGTAAGGCCGAGAGCTTGAAATCTGCATTCTACAAGGTACTGCACAGAGAGAAACTTCAGATAACCAATGAGATTGCAGGAGAAGAGAAGGAAGAGCAGGAGCCGGATGATGCTGTTAAGGTTAATCCGTTTGCCGAGATAGAGAGAGAGTTCAAGTCTCTTTTTTACAAGTACAAGAACTGTTTGGCAGAGACAAGAAGGGAGCAGGAGGTAGAAAGGGAGGCAAATTATAAAAACAAGCTGCAGATTGTAGAGGATTTAAAGGCTCTCATAGATAAAACAGAGGATATAAACAAGACTATTCCCGAATTCAGAGAGCTTCAGAACCGATGGAAACAGATTGGAGCTGTTCCTCCGGAGAGGTCTAAAGATTTATGGGAGACATACCAACACTATATAGAGAAGTTTTACGACTATATCAAAATCAACAACGAATTCAGAGATTTGGATTTTAAAAAGAATTTAGAGGCTAAGACTGCTCTGTGTGAAAAGGCTGAACAGTTGGATAATGAGCCGAATGTGATTGTGGCTTTTAGGTCTATCCATAAGCTCCACGAGGAGTGGAAAGAGATAGGACCTGTGGCAAAGGAGTTCAGAGAGCCGATATGGGAGAGGTTTAAGGCTATATCTACTGTTATAAATAAAAAGTATCAGAGCTATTTTGAGACACAGAAAGAGGCCGAAAAGGCTAATTTTGCCGCTAAGACATTGTTGTGTGAAAAGGCAGAGGAGATAGCATCTGTTGCTATAGGCAGCTTGAGCGAACTGAACGGGTTGTCTCAGAAGATGGATGAATTGCGCGGTGAATGGAGAAAAACCGGATATGCTTCTAAAAAGGATAACCAAAAACTTTATGAGAGGTTCAGTGAGGCGTTAAAGAGGTTCTATCTTGCCAAGAAAACGTTCTATTCTAACCTTAGGAGCTCAATGGCAGAGAATCTTAGAAAGAAATATGAGTTATGCGAAAAGGCAGAGGCTCTTATGAACTCAACTGAATGGAAAAAGACAACAGACAGTCTGATTCTTTTACAGAAGAACTGGAAAGAGGTTGGCCCTGTTTCAAAGAAGCAGTC
>CAVIKQ010000154.1:0-559 GCA_963643305.1 Eggerthellaceae bacterium | reverse complement strand
GCTTTATGGAACAGATTCCGCACAGCATGTGATACTTTCTTTGAGAGACGGAACAAACATTTCGAAGAGGAGGATGTTAAACAGCAGGAGAATCTCAAGGTAAAAAGGGAGATTCTTGCAGAGATAGAGGCATTTGTAATTAAAGATAATAAGGAGGAGAATATTGCTGCAGTGAGGTCTTTCCAAAGCAGATGGGCAGCTGTGGGGTTTGTGCCCAATAAGGTGAAGGAGAAGATTCAGAAGGAGTATAACAGGTTGATGGATGAGAAGTTCAGCGGTATAAGGTCTGTTGAGAGCGAAAAGATGATGAACCGTTTTAAAAGGACGGTTACAGATTTAAAGAACTCCTCTAAAGGGGAGGGAGGATTAAGGCATGAGAGGGAGAGACTTCTTCAGAGATACAGAAAAACAGAGCAGGATATTGCAACCTTGGAAAATAATATGGGATTCTTTGCCAAGTCAAAGAATGCCGAGGCTTTCATTAGGGATATTGAGAGAAAGATAGAGATTTTAAGGAGAGAATTGGATCTTATAGAGGATAAGATAAAGATTATTGACC
>CAVIKQ010000153.1:0-3657 GCA_963643305.1 Eggerthellaceae bacterium | reverse complement strand
GAATAATTGTTCGGATTTCCTTAAGAGTGTCCTTCCTCCACAGGTATTCAACACTTGGATAAGTCCAATCGTTCCTGTAAAACTTGTTGAGAGCACTTTGACAATTGAGGTACCTTCAAACTTCTTTATAGAGTATTTAGAGGGGAAACTTTTAGATTATCTGCGGAAAGCCTTAAAACGTTTTATAGGCAACAATGCAAAATTAATCTATGTAATAAAGGTAACAAAGGAGGAGTCTGTTACATATCCGTCAGAAGACAACAGAAGTGTAACAAATAGAGAGGTTCCGTACCCAACCAGAAACGGCAACGAGATTAACCCGTTTGTAATCCCCGGTCTAAGGCAGCTTAAAATAGACCCGCAGCTTAATCCAAAATATACATTTGCCAACTTTATAGAGGGGGAGTGCAACAAACTGGCAAGAATTGCCGGTGTTACCATCTCTCAATCACCCGGTAACAATACCTTTAACCCTTTCTTTATATATGGCGGGCCGGGGTTGGGCAAAACGCATCTTGCACAGGCAATAGGAATAGCCATAAAGGAGAGATTCCCTGAGAAGATAGTCCTGTATGTAGGTGCCAACCGCTTTATGACACAGTTCATAGATGCCGTTAACGTAAAAAACAAGATGACAGACTTCCTTCATTTCTATCAATTGATGGATGTCCTTATCTTGGATGACGTACATGAGTTTGTAAAGAAAGAGAAGACACAGAATGCCTTTTTCCATATATTCAACCACCTGCACCAGTCCGGGAAACAATTGATTCTCACATCAGACCGTCCACCTGTTGAGATGGTTGGGCTTGAGCAGCGTCTGCTGTCGAGATTCAAATGGGGGCTATCTGCAGAGCTTACTGCGCCATCTTACGAGACCAGGCTTGCCATACTAAAATCAAAAAGTTTTAAAGACGGCATAGAACTTCCTGATGATGTGCTGGAGTACATGGCATCAAATATTACCGGAAATATAAGGGAATTGGAGGGGTCTTTAATATCTCTTATTGCACATGCCACACTTACCAAAGAGAGGATAACCTTAGACCTTGCCAAAAGGGTTATTGAGAAGATTGTAACACCCGGGGCGCAAGAGATCTCTTTAGACAAGATACAGGATACCGTGTGCGACTATTTTGGTATAAACAGCGATGCCCTTCTCTCCAAGACAAGAAGAAGAGAGATTGTGCAGGCAAGACAGATTACCATGTATCTTGGCAGAAACCTTACACACACCTCCCTTGCATCTATTGGAAAACGCATTGGAAATAAGGATCATGCCACAGTCCTCCACGCATGCAATACCGTTACCAATCTTATTGAAACAGACAGAAGCTTCAAACAGTACGTTACAGATATAAAAAGAGTATTGGAAACAGTATAAACAGATTTACTATGACAACGGAAGACATACTCTCCATCTTTAAGGAGATTACAACTATTCCAAGAGAGAGTGGAAACGAGCAGCATATAATTGCCTATCTGCAGAATTTTGCAAAAACCCACAACCTGCAATGTAAGACAGACAAAGCCGGCAATGTCCTTATCACAAAAGAGGCATCAAAAGGTAAGGAGAATATCCCAACGGTAATACTTCAAAGCCATTCAGATATGGTATGCGAAAAGAATGCTGGTGTGGTACATGATTTTACAAAAGACCCTATAAAATATGTAGAGGAGAACGGCTGGCTCATAGCAAAGGATACCACACTTGGAGCTGATTGCGGAATTGGAATGGCTGCTCAGCTTGCGTTATTGACAGATAGCAGCATAAAAACCGGTAAATTGGAGGCGCTGTTTACAGTGTCTGAGGAGACCGGGATGGATGGCGCTTTTGCTCTTGAAAAGGGATTTTTTGAGGGGAAATATCTGCTGAACCTCGATTCTGAGGATGAGGGAGAGTTGTTCATAGGCTGTGCCGGGGGGATAGACACAACAGCCAAGTTCCACTACGAACAGGAGCCTGTAATAAAGGAATACTCCCGTTACATATTCAGGATTTGCGGAGCCATAGGAGGACATAGCGGAGACGATATAGACAAAGGAAGGGCAAACGCCATTAAGATACTTGCAAGGTTTATCTACAGAGCCTTTGATAAATTTGGTGATATACAACTATATAGAATAGAGGGAGGAAACAAGAGGAATGCCATTGCCCGCGAGGCATGGGTAGAGCTTGGTATAGAGGGCACTCATGAAAAATCCTTAAAGAATCTGTTTAAAGAGATAATCAGGGAGGTTTCTAACGAATACCATATAACAGACCCTAATGTAACAGGGGTATCTACTCCACTGCCAAACAAAGCCTCAAAAGAGCACCCATATCCCAAATTTGCAATAGACAGCGATACTGCCGCTGCATTGGTTTACGCGCTATACGGAGTTCCGCACGGAGTTCTTGCCATGAGTGCAGAGCTGAAAGGTATTGTAGAGACATCTACAAATCTTGCATCAATAAAGATGGAGAAAGGGGGTGTAATAAGGATAGGGACAAGCCAGAGGAGTGCAATAAACAGCTGTAGGAAGTCTGCTGCAGAACAGGTTGAAGCTGTGTTTGCATTGGCAGGTGCTACGGTAACTCACGAAGGGGAATATCCGGGCTGGCAGCCAAACCTTGATTCACAGATACTAAAGATAACAAAGGATGCCTACAAGAGGTTGTTTAATACAGAGCCTATCGTAAGGGCAATCCATGCAGGCTTGGAGTGTGGTCTCTTCCTTAAGAAATTTCCGGAGTTGGATATGATCTCATTTGGTCCTACATTGAGAGGGGTGCATGCTCCGGGAGAAAAATTAGAACTTGCAAGCGTTGATAAATTTAGGAGACTGCTTGTAGAGGTTATAGAGAATATCAGATAATCGAATTCAATAGATGAAACAAAAACTTGTAGCCCCATCTATGCTCTCTGCCGATTTTGGAGAGCTGAACAGATGGATAGATGTTATAAACGGTTCCAATGCCGATATTTTCCATTTGGATATTATGGATGGTGTGTTTGTCCCAAACATATCGTACGGTTTTCCTGTGATTGATGCAATTGCAAAACATGCAAAAAAGACTTTGGAAGCTCACCTTATGATTGTAGACCCAGACAGATACATAGAGAGATTTGCAAAATTGGGGATTAACTGGTTGGCTGTGCATTATGAGGCTTGTACCCATCTTCACAGAACACTCCAGAACATTAAGGAGCATGGCATGAAAGCAGGGGTTGTGCTTAATCCGCACACACCTGTATCACTTATGGAAGATATTATACCATACACAGATATTGTGGTGCTTATGTCTGTAAATCCGGGATTCGGAGGTCAGCAATTCATAGAGAATACCTACAACAAGCTATCTCGCATGAATGAGATGAGGAACAGATTGAATCCAAACTGCCTTATTGAGATAGACGGAGGTGTTAATGCAGAGAATGCCGGCAGACTTTATGAACTTGGAGCAGATATAATGGTTGCAGGAAGTGCGGTATTTGGAGCCAAAGATCCGTTGGCTGTTATTAACTCCATGAAACGCTAACAAGAAGAAATTGTGTAAAATAGCGAGCGAGGCTGACTAAAAAGAGTCACCCTCGCTTCTGTTATGTATCCTCTTTATGAGAAGTTGTATAAAAAGTGGAATTTCAAGGCTTGCAAAGCTGAACAAACCGGAGT
>CAVIKQ010000152.1:0-3755 GCA_963643305.1 Eggerthellaceae bacterium | reverse complement strand
TCATTATAGTTGTCTTCATAGTCTCTCCTCCTCTACCAGCTAAAAGTGTTTTCATATAAAGGATCTATATTCGCAGGTCTTTCGCTTCCGCTCAGCACTGCATTCTCCAATTCCACCTCAATTATTTCGCATTGGGGGGGGGTGTAAACTTTGTAAATAGTTGATTTCATACGTGTTATAAGAGTTTGGTTAATATTATATAGGCAAAGATATAAACAATCCCCAACTTCTGCAAGAGGGTGTATCCTAAGTGAATGCAGAAAGTAACAGATACAAACGGAAGCAAGTTTAGATAACAATACGGATACTCAAAAATTGTATTTTATCCATAAATTTATCATCTTTGTAACCACGGTTACAGTAACTGCGGTTGCGATAATAATTGATAGATATGAAATTCTACAACAGAGAGGCCGAAATGGCTGCATTGAAAAGATGTGAGACGCTATCTTCCGAGAGCGCCCAGATGATAGTCATGACGGGACGACGCAGAATCGGGAAGACAACACTCATAAAGCGCTCGTTTACATCTATCCCATTCCTCTATTTTTTTGTGGGCAAAAAGAGTGAGAGTCTGCTGTGTAGGGAGCTTGTGGAAATTGTAAAGGATCTCCTTGGAGAGGATCTGGGCGACTTTACCTCATTCAAAAGGCTCTTTGAGGCTATAATGAATATTTCAAAAAGAAAGAACTTTACATTGGTGCTGGACGAGTTTCAGAACCTGAAGATAGCAGGAGAGGCAATCTTCTCCGATATTCAGAATGTATGGGATTCCAACAAGGAGGAGAGCCGCCTAAACCTCGTTATCTGCGGTTCTATCTACTCTAAGATGAAGAAAATCTTTGATGACAAGGATGAACCTCTGTATGGAAGAGCCACAGCAAGATTTAAAATAAAGCCGTTCGGCACATCTACTCTAAGGGAGATTCTTAGTGACCATAATCCGGATTATATGCCTGATGACCTCCTGTCTCTGTATATGGTAACAGGCGGTGTGGCTAAGTATGTAGAGCTACTGATGTCTCAAAAAGCATTTACTAAGGATGCTATTATTGAGGCAGCCATCTCTATGGGTTCGTATTTCATAGACGAAGGGAAAGAACTTCTTTCAGACGAGTTTGGCAGGGAATATAGTAATTATTTCTCCGTTATGGCGGCTCTCGCCGGAGGAAACACTTACCGTGGAGATATGACAAGTTATGTAGGATTCGAGACAGGCGGATACTTAGACAAACTGGAGAATGACTTTAATGTGGTGGCCAGAGTACGTCCATATCTCTCCGGAGAACAGTCGAGGAATGTAAGATACTATATATCAGACAATTTTCTTAATTTCTGGTTCCGTTTTATCTACAAGTACAGGAGCGCTGTGGAGATTGGTAATATGGAATATGTTCGTGAGAGGATAGAATCTGATTATAAGACATTTTCTGGTTTTATGTTGGAGAGATGGTTCAGGCAGTCCTATATGGAGACAGGGGAGTACAACATTGTGACGAATTTCTGGGAGAAGGGTTCTAAAAGAGAACCGGGGGAGAAGAACGAGATAGACCTGATTGCTGTGAATGATGCCGACCGAAAAGTTGTAATAGGAGAGTGTAAACGCAATGATGCTAAGATTAACCGCAAAGTTCTCATAGACAAATCCTATAGGATTACCAATCATCATAAAGGCTGGATTATTGATTATGTGGGGCTGTCGCTGAAAGATATGATATAGTCTACTTTTACGAGAGCAACAACGGCAAAGTATAGACCGCTTGAAGAATCCCTGTAACCCAAATATCCTTTTCTATTGCCTTGGGGTCATCTATCCCCAACCGCAAACAGTTTTGTTTACTCGTTCTCTATAAGAATTCATAAGCCACTCATCCCTCATTACATTACATACTCCAAAAAAATCTTAAGGCCACAAACCGCCATTTCAGCGGTCTGTAGCCTTGTTTTTATGCTCTAAATGCTATATTAAAGTGTCAAAGAGGGGAATATATAAACAAACCCTGACTTCCGCAAGGGGAGGCTTTCTGCTTCGCTGCTTGGTGACATCGGGAATATTCATTACCTTTGGATTTGGATATTAAAGGATTGGCAATTATGGAGGGGAAAAGGATAAAATACCCTATCGGGATACAGACGTTTGATAAAATTATCAATGGCGGTTATTTGTATATAGACAAGACAGAGTATGTACACAGATTGGCAGATACATATAGTTATGTATTCCTGAGTCGTCCGCGCCGTTTCGGCAAGTCGCTGCTCTCCTCCACGCTCCACAGCTACTTTGCAGGGGAGAAAGAACTCTTTGAGGGGCTGAAGGCAGGGGAGCTCAATAAAGAGTGGACGAGGCATCCGGTGTTCCACTTTGACATGTCCACAGCTAAACATATGAACGAGGAGCAGCTGCTTGGTGAGCTGGATCTTAAGTTGCGTTCATATGAAACCATTTACGGTAAGGGCGATGGAGAAGTTGGAGCGAACCAGCGTCTTGAGGGTTTGGTCAAAAGGGCGGCCGGGCAGACTGGAGAGAAGGCGGTCATAATCATCGACGAGTACGATGCTCCGCTGCTGGACGTGATGAACGATTCCGGCAGACTTGCACAGATGAGACAGATAATGAGGAACTTCTACAGTCCCATTAAGAGTCTCGATCCTTATTTGCGCTTCGTTTTTATCACGGGTGTCACCAAATTTGCCCAGCTAAGCATATTCAGTGAACTGAATAACCTGCAGAACATCTCTATGCTTCCCGGATATTCGGCAATTTGCGGAATCTCACAGGGTGAGATTGAAAGTCAGATGAGAACCCCTGTTGAAAATCTGGCTAAAGAACTTGGAGTCTCTTTTGAGGATGCCTTGCTGAAGCTCAAGGAGAACTATGACGGCTACCATTTCTGCGGACATTCCGAAGATATCTACAATCCGTTCAGCCTGATTAAGTCACTTGATGCTCAGGATTTTGGAAGCTATTGGTTCGATACTGCCACTCCAACGTTTCTTATTGAAAGAATACGGGAAGCCCCAATTGCAGAGTCCTTTTTGGATACAATGAATGAGATTGCAAGAAGTGATTTCGACATATCACCGGAATTCACTGATAGCCCCCTCCCTCTTCTCTACCAGACAGGTTATCTGACAATCAAAGGATACAGTACGGAAGATGACTCCTATACCCTCGGCTACCCGAATCGGGAAGTCCGCGAAGGTTTCCTTAAAGGATTGCTGAACAGTTACAGAGGGGCCGAAGGGATGAGCGCATCATTCATTCTCCAGTTCAACAAAGCATTGAAGAACAATGACATCAATAGTGCTCTGGAGCGGATGCAATCCTTCCTCGCCGGTATTCCATACGACCTTGAGAACAAGTCCGAGAAACATTTTCAGACTATCATTTATCTGATATTCTCCCTGCTCGGCTATTACACCCGTGCCGAAGTCAAGTCCGCTGTAGGGAGGGCCGATGCCGTTTGCCGGATAGTTGACAGGATATATGTGTTCGAATTTAAGGTGGACGGCTCCGCTGAGGAGGCTCTCAGACAGATAGATGAAAAGGGCTACCTGATTCCGTACAGAGCCGATGCCTCAACGGAACTTGTCAAGGTTGGTGTGAACATCTCCACTGCTACCCGTACTCTTGACGGATGGAAGGTGGGATAGTGTGTGTGCTGCTCTCGAAAACAAAGCTCCACCTTTGCAAAAAATATAAAGATGAAAAGAGTATTTAAGCGTAAGTTTTACGACAGGCTTAAAGAGTGGAA
>CAVIKQ010000151.1:0-3866 GCA_963643305.1 Eggerthellaceae bacterium | reverse complement strand
AATCCATGACAGGCTATGGAAAGGCCGAATGTATTCTTCCGGAGGGCAAGATTGTTGTTGAGATTAGGTCTCTTAACGGGAAGAGTGCAGATATTACTTTAAAATCGCAACTTATTCCGCGTGAAAATGAAATAGAGGTAAGACAATACATTGCTAAAGAGCTTAACAGGGGCAATATAGATCTGTTTGCCAATTTTGAACAGAATGAGGCAGATACAGGCAAAGTTATTAATCAATCTGTTTTTGCATCATATTACAAGCAGATTTTAGCTCTTAGCAAGACCTTAACAGAGAACAATTTGCCGGTCCTAAACATAAGCAATGCAGACGAAGCCGGTATCATTTCCACTATTTTAAGGCTTCCCGATAGTATTGAATGCAAAAAGCAGGAGATTTCTGAGGAGAACTGGAGCCGTCTGTCCAATGCAATAAAGGAGGCTGTAGCAAATCTTAACGAGTTTAGAGCCAAAGAGGGTGCAATCCTGTACAACGATGTAACAAAGAGGGTTAAGCTGATTGAAAGTTGGGTTGCAGAGGTTGAGAAATATGAGATGGAGAGAATAAGAGCTGTTAAGGAGAGGCTTAATACAAGGCTCCAAGAGTTAGCAGCTGTACCGGATGCCAACAGATTGGAGCAGGAGATTATCTATTATATAGAGAAACTTGACATTAATGAGGAGAAGGTTAGGCTGAGGCAACATTGCCATTACTTTATGGAGACAATAGACAATGAACAATATCCGGGGAAAAAACTTGGTTTTATTGCTCAGGAGATGGGGCGTGAGATAAACACCATGGGGTCTAAGGCCAATCACGCAGAGATTCAGAAGTGGGTTGTTAAGATGAAGGATGAGTTGGAGAAGATTAAGGAGCAGTCTCTTAACATCTGTTAAAAAGCCGGGTAAAAAGGCAACTGTTGCGTTACGCCTGCTTTGGATATCCTCATGTACGTAGGTAAACCATGTATTGCAAGATTGCACAAACCCTGAAATACCCATGTATATTTAATTTTTGTTGAGAAAAAATATATTCATTTATATAAATTTATGATTATGAAAGCTAAATCAAAAGAACACTTAACTGAAAAAGGTCTTAAAATTATGATTGGAGTAGATTTTGAGGGGGCAACAGATGTTGTTACTTTTGATGAAATCTATAACAATCACCCTTTCTTCCAGCGTAATTCAGACCAGCTTACAAATGAGGTTAACGCAGCAATCGAGGGGGCTTTACAGGCCGGGGCAACGGAGATTGTAGTTAGAGACGGACACGGTGCAGACCAGAACCTTAACCCTACACTGCTCAATAAGAACTGCATATATGTTAACGGACGCAAACCGGGGTGCTGCGAGACAATGGTACTTGGCATAGATGAGAGTTATGACGCTCTGATATTTATTGGTGCTCATGCAATGGCAGGAAAGGAGAATGGTGTACTCTCTCATACAATGTCCCGCAAGGTCATAGACTACAAGCTGAACGGTATCTCCATGGGAGAATGTCCATACAATGCACTATATGCCGGACAATTTGGAGTTCCTGTTGTTTTCATAAGCGGAGACGATGTTACAGCAGAAGAGACACATCAGTTTTTTGGTAACATTGAAACAGTTATAACAAAAAGAGCTATTGGTAGAGTTGCAGCGGCAAACTACAATCCTAAAGAGGTATGCAAAAGGATAAGAGACAGGGTGAATCTTGCCATTGAGACACTAAAGGAGGATCTTATTGCGGCAGAGATAGACGGAACTCTCGATGACCTAAAAGCAGGGAAGATTCCCTATACCTCTGCAAAAGTCCTTAAAATGAATCCTCCGTACAAGATGGAGGTATGGATGGCCGCAGAGAATGACAGCAAAGAGGTTGCAGAGTACTATACCGCTACTTCCGAGTCGTTGTATGAGGTGATGCAGGAGTTTTGGCGTCATATTTAGTTATTCTGTACTAAAAAGTCAACTGCAGAGTTGCGTTTGCTTCGTATCTCCGCATTTACATAAGTAGACTCCGGTATACTCAACTTTGCAGGTCTTGCATTTGCACTTTTTATTAAAGAGTATTGTAATTAAAGAGAGAGATAATGTTAAAGAGGGTATTTATATCTGTTTTTGTTTGCACTTTGCTGTTGCAAGGTTGTTCTCCGCAGGCATACTATATAACTGTAGAGAGGAACAATAATGCCGGCAAAGTACTGATAAACAGAGATAACGTTACCGTGGTTGCATGCTTTAATCCGTATAGTCCATCATCGTATGGTTTTTCAACTGACTCGCTTTTAATGGCAAACGCTGCCACTGCCGTTGCAGAAAAAACGGTGCAAGACAGAGAATTGGTTCCCGGTATTGATTCCATATCAATAATACCTGTTGTACTTAACAGCAAGCTGTATGCCCAATATGCAGAGGATCCGGCAGCTCAGGTCATATACAGGTCAAAAACCGAAAACTCTGTGGTGGCACAACGGCTTGGCAATGCAAAGACTCTCATAATTGTTGAAAAGGCCGGTATAGATTACAAGAACCCTCAGAACGAAACAAGGAGATATGAATCAGAGGCGTATGGCGTAACATTCCTCTTTACCCCTATAGATATAAGTCTTAAGGTTTATGACAATATCCTTAACAGCTATGTCTATGGAAAAGAGCTTAAAGACACCATGCAATTAGAGCTTCTTGCAAGCGGTCTTACCGGGGAACAGATAATTGAGATGACCGAGACAAGCCTTCCTCAGATAGCCTACAGGTTAGGTGAAGCGGTTGCAGCAGAACTTACTCCGCAATGGATAGCGGAGAGCCATCTGCTTGTTACATACGAAGATTTAAAGGGCTGGATGGATGCCTGCCGTTTGGCTGACGAGTATAAAATGAAGGAGGCAATAGATGCCTTTATGCCATTTACCCTATCCAATAATCCGAGGAGGGTATCTTTTGCCGCCTACAACATTGCCGTTCTGTGCAATATCCTTGGGCAAACGGAGTTGGCTTATAAATGGGTTACACTCTCTATGGAAAGGTTTAAATTCAAAGAGGCCGCCAGCCTTTACAATCAACTGCGAGCAAAAAAATAAAATTCGCCTCATATACAACTAATTGAATGATTGCCATCCGCAGTGTACTAACGTACATGAGGAATGGCAAACAGATATTAGTCCTATTTAACCACTGTAAAAGTTGGATAGAAGAGCAAGTTCAAGGCTTGCGAAATTGTAAAATACCGGAGCATACAGTAGTATGTGAGGATTTTTACAATGAGCGTAACGCAGAACTTGCCCTTCTTCGCCAACTTTTACATTTGCATCCCCCCACACACCTGTATAACCTGCCCACTAACATAGCTCGACAAATCACTGCCAAGGAACACGCAGACATTGGCAATATCTTCTGGTGTGCCACCTCTTCTTAGAGGAATTTTGGCGCACCATTCCTGCTTAACCTCATCGGGAAGTTTGGCAGTCATTTCTGTAATGATAAAACCGGGAGCAACACAGTTGGCTCTAACGCCTCTGGAGCCCATCTCTTGAGCTATTGATTTGGCCAAGCCAATCATACCTGCTTTAGATGCAGAATAGTTGGTCTGACCGGCATTTCCATGAACGCCAACTACGGAACTCATGTTAATGATAGAACCGCTGCGCTGACGCATCATTATTGGTGTTACAGCATGGATAAAATTAAAGGCAGATTTAAGGTTTACATTTATTACGGCATCCCATTGAGCCTCTGACATTCTCATCATAAGGCCATCTTTGGTTATACCTGCATTATTTACAAGAATATCAAGTTTGCCAAACTCTTTAACAACCTGCTCTACAACATTATGCGACTCCTCAAAGGAAGCAGCGTTAGATGCAATTGCAAGCACTTTAGCCC
>CAVIKQ010000150.1:0-3880 GCA_963643305.1 Eggerthellaceae bacterium | reverse complement strand
CGAACACTGCGGATAAAAGCGGCATTTGCTCAAAATCTTGTTAAAGCCGTCTACTTCATCACCGCTTAATGTCCCCTCAATATTAGGAGACTGCACATTAGGTTTGCCAATGTACGATGCTCCCAACTCAAATCTGAAGCCTACTCTGTTCTTAGGGATTGCACGTCCTACTCCAAGCCCAAAGTAAGGGCGTAAAGAGTTTACCTTGAGGTCTGCATCAACGCTACCGTCTTGGTTTGGAGCAATTGAGGCATCTGCAACATCAACACGCAGCTCTTTAATATACTGGGCGGTGTATGCCTCTATCAGTGGGTCGGGAACTCCTGCCTCTCTAACAGCCTGTTTCAGTTCAGCCAGGTCGAATTGCCCGTGAACATTAACCAATCTGTCTCCGCCAATGTATATACCGGCTGTAATGAAGAATACAGATGCACCGGGATTGTAGTCTACAAGCAGATGCCCGGTTGACATCTTTAGTTTTCCTTTTAAATCGAGATCGGGAACCGCTACAGTATAGCCATATACCTTTACAGGATCAAAATCATCGTATGTATAATTTACGGTGATTGGGGTTATGGCAAATCCTGCCCTTAGCGAGAATGTATTTGAGAGTGGGGTTGCAACTGAAAGTCCTACTCCGGTAGTACCCGCTTCGAGACCTAAACCTACATTACTGAAGGCTGTTCTATAGGGTCTCTCTGTGTTCTGCTGGGCAATTGCAAACGTGCTTGCCATCACAAAGGCAAGTGTTAAAAATAGTTTACAGATTTTTGTAGTCATGATTAAATTAGTTTGATTTCTTAGGTTAATAAATGCGTGTTACAACACTGTCATGTATCAATGGTAAAGATATACATTTAATTCTCACTGCAAATGTATTTTTTAATTTTTTTGAGGTATGGCGTTAAAAGTGGAGCTAAGGTTTTGTTCTTTAAGAAATTAGTTCTATCTTTGCAACCCGTTTTGTTTACGGGTTATTGTATAAAGTTAAGATTAACAACTAATTATGCCAACAATTCAACAGTTAGTACGCAACGGCCGCGAGGTTATCGTTGAGAAATCAAAATCTCGTGCGCTGGATGCTTGTCCTCAGAGACGTGGAGTTTGTGTACGTGTTTACACAACAACTCCAAAGAAACCTAACTCGGCTATGCGTAAAGTAGCCCGTGTTAGATTGACTAATCAGAAAGAGGTGAATGCCTACATTCCGGGAGAAGGACATAACTTGCAGGAGCACTCTATCGTATTGGTTAGAGGCGGCAGGGTAAAAGACCTTCCCGGTGTACGTTATCACATTCTTAGAGGCGCTTTGGATACTGCAGGCGTTGATGGACGTAAACAATCACGTTCACTTTACGGCGCCAAGAGGCCTAAAGCAGCTAAAAAGTAAGTCATTTATTAATTAAAATTTCAACAAAGAAATGAGAAAATCGAAGCCTAAAAAGAGGATTCTACTTCCTGATCCAAAATTCAACGATGTATTAGTTACTCGTTTTGTAAACAATCTTATGTTGCAGGGGAAGAAGAGTATCGCTTACGCTATTTTTTACGATTCAATCGACATGATTGGCGAGAAGATGAAAGATTCTGACAAGGCTCCTTTGGACATTTGGAAGAAAGCATTGGAAAATGTCACCCCACAGGTTGAGGTTAAAAGCCGTAGGGTTGGCGGAGCAAACTTCCAGGTTCCAACAGAGGTGCGTCCTGAGAGAAAGATTTCATTGAGTATGAAGAATATGATTTTGTACGCTCGCAAACGTTCAGGTCGCTCGATGGCTGAAAAATTAGCTGCGGAGATATTAGCTGCATACAATAATGAAGGTGCTGCCTTCAAGAGAAAAGAGGATATGCATAAGATGGCTGAGGCCAACAAGGCATTTGCTCACTTCCGTTTTTAGAACCTAGGAGGATTCAATGGCAAGAGATTTAAAATTTACAAGGAATATCGGTATCATGGCTCATATAGATGCCGGTAAGACCACAACTTCAGAGAGAATACTATACTACACCGGAAAGACACACAAGATTGGTGAGGTGCATGATGGTGCTGCAACAATGGACTGGATGGTTCAGGAGCAGGAGAGAGGTATTACCATTACATCTGCTGCAACAACAGCTTTCTGGCACTATAACAACGAGGTTTATCAGATAAATTTGATAGACACTCCGGGGCACGTAGACTTTACCGTAGAGGTAGAGCGCTCTTTGCGTGTGTTAGATGGTACAGTTGCAACATTCTGTGCTGTAGGCCGTGTTCAACCGCAGTCTGAGACTGTTTGGAGACAGGCAGACAAATATCGCGTTCCAAAGATTGCATACGTAAACAAGATGGACCGCGTTGGTGCAGACTTTATTGCTGTGGTAGAGGAGATGAGAGACAAATTAGGAGCCAATGCCGTTCCAATCTGCCTTCCTATAGGTGCTGAAGACAAATTCCAGGGTATTATAGACCTTATAGATATGAAAGGTCTGTTCTACGATCAGGAGAGTAAAGAGTTGGTAAACTATGAGATTAGAGAGATTCCCGATAATCTAAAGGCTGATGCCGAACTGTGGAGAGGCAGACTTATAGAGGCTGCTGCCGAGTTTGACGATACCCTTATGGAGAAATTCTTTGATAATCCCGATTCTATCTCAAAAGATGAGATTATAGCTGCTTTGAGAAAGGCAACAATAGCAATGTCTTGCGTTCCGGTATGCTGTGGCTCGTCATTCAAGAATAAAGGTGTTCAGTTCCTGTTGGATGCTGTTATGAGATACCTTCCGTCTCCGCTTGACAAAGGAACCATTACAGGTGTAAATCCTGTTACCGGTGCAACAGAGGAGAGACATCCAACCATAAAGGATCCGTTCTGTGCGCTTGTGTTTAAGATTGCTACAGACCCGTTTGTTGGCCGTCTTGCATTCATGAGAGCATATTCGGGGAAACTGGATGCCGGATCGTATCTGCTTAATACCCGCTCGGGAAAGAAAGAACGTGTTTCGCGTCTGTTCCAGATGCATTCAAATAAACAAAACCCAATAGAGTTTGTAGAGGCCGGTGATATATGCGCTGCGGTAGGTTTTAAGGAGCTTAGAACCGGAGATACCGTATGCGTTGAAACCAATCCGTTGGTTCTGGAGTCTATGAAGTTCCCAGATCCTGTTATCGGATTGGCTGTTGAACCTAAGACTCAGAAAGACCTCGACAAACTTGGTATTGCGCTCGGCAAACTTGCAGAGGAGGACCCAACCTTTACTGTTAAGTCTGATCACGAGACAGGCCAGACAGTTATCAGCGGTATGGGTGAGCTTCACCTTGATATTATTGTAGACAGACTTAGAAGAGAGTTTGGCGTTGAGATTAATCAGGGTGCTCCGCAGGTTAACTACAAGGAGGCAATACGCTCAACAGTACTGCACAGAGAGGTGTTTAAGAAACAGTCTGGCGGTAGAGGTAAATTTGCCGATATTATTGTTGAGATTGGGCCTGCCGATGAGGGTGTTACAGGACTTCAGTTCATAGATGAGGTTAAGGGGGGTAATGTTCCTAAGGAGTTTATCCCAGCAGTGGAGAAGGGCTTTAAATCTGCAATGGCAAACGGTGTTCTTGCAGGTTATGAGGTTACCTCTATGAAGGTTACTCTAAAAGATGGTTCGTTCCACCCTGTAGACTCAGATGCGCTTTCATTTGAAATCTGTGCAAGACAGGCATTCAGAAAGGCGCTTCCTAAAGCGAGCCCTGTTATTATGGAGCCTATAATGGCTCTTGAGGTTGTAACTCCTGAGGATTATATGGGAGATGTTATAGGTGACCTCAACAAGAGACGCGGACAGATAACCAATATGGACTCTAAAGCCAATGCGAGAATTATTCATGCAATGGTTCCGCTTTCTGAGC
>CAVIKQ010000149.1:0-3963 GCA_963643305.1 Eggerthellaceae bacterium | reverse complement strand
GTATCAAAAAAAATAAAGAGAAAAGGGGCACTGAAAACGTGGTTAGAAACTGTCAAATCATCTCCAAAACAACTTCTAATAGTCACCGTTCATTTTGCAACTTTTTTTTGACGTTACAAATATAATATCCAATAAACAAATTTTAAATAACAATTGTGTTATTTTTTCTGTTTTTTTGTAATAATTTACCGTTCCTTTACTAAAAATCCTTTTTAAAAGCAGGATTACCCATCTTATTCCACCCAACAGAAATGTCAAATTTTCGTAAATTTTTAATCAATACAGATTTTGTAGCCTCTGCATCATCCTGCAATCCCGGCTTGCCCCTGTATAACTGATAATTCTTTTTATTTGCAGAATCTGTGAGATTTGGCATTATAATATTTGCTCCGCACAACAGACCGTACTCCCTGCCGTTTGCCTCCAAGACCTGCAAAGCTGTGGTTGATGCTATGTTTATCCATGGCATCAACTGCCTGAGCAGGGCTATCATCTTTAAGGATAGCAGTAACTTCCTTGTGTCCGTAACCTCAAAATTCTTTCCGTCTGATCCAACCATAGTGGGGGTCTCATTGCTCAGTGGTGTATCGGGATGAATAATATAAGGACCCATGCCAACCATATTGACATCCATACTCTTAAAAAACAAGAGGTCATCTGCCAAATCATCTATACTCTGACCGGGCAGGCCTATCATTACCCCTGTCCCGGTAAAATAGCCGCACGATTTGAGATTCTCAATTGCAGCAACTCTCGTATCAAACGAATGAAGCTCATCTGCAGGATGAATTTTCTCGTAAAGTGTTCTGTTAGAAGTCTCTATCCTAAGCAGATACCTTATTGCCCCATTCTTTTTCCACTCTGCATATACATCCCTGCTCTGCTCCCCTAATGAGAGGGTGAGACCTAATCCCATAGAGGTAATATTGTAAGAGAGTCTGCATATCCTCTCTATAAAGAGACTGTCTGTTCTCTCGCCACCCTGCAAAACGACAGAGCCATACCCGGCATCTGCTGCATATTCTGCCTCTTTAAGTATCTCATCATCTGAGAGTTCATATCTAACAATATTATTATCTCTCCTTATTCCGCAATAAAGACAATTCTTGCGGCAGATATTGCTTATCTCCACCAAGCCACGCAGATATATCTCATCTCCCCTATACGCTCTCTTTTTTATGAGACTCTGTTTAAACAACTCCTCCAAAGATTTGTCATCCAAATACAGGCCATTGGCATCTGCACCTGCAATCTTGGCATCCAAATTTTGCCCAAGCCAATATATAAGGCTGTCTCTCTCCATAAACTTAGCTCTCACTGTTATTCTGCAGCACAATATCAGAGACCGGAATCCCGTTCAGATAGCTTAGCAACAACCCGTAGTTTGTTACAGATACGCCTACATCTATTACATCTCCAACTCTGTTATTCAACTGTTTGTCTGTTACCATGCAACCTCCGCATTGTACGGCAAGTGCATAACAGCCCAACTCTGCCGGCAGCTTTTCGAGAGATGGTATAAAATCAAAAAGGAGCCTCTTCCCTGTAAACTTCTGCAGCAGTTTTGGTATCTTAACTCTGCCTATATCCTCGCATGTTGCCGTATGGCTGCAAGATTCAAGCATAAGCACTTTATCATTGTCTTTAAGTAATGCAACTGCTTCCAAACCTTTTATATATTCGTTGAACGGTCCTTTTGAACGTGCCAACAGAATACTGAAACTTGTTAGCGGAATATTCTCCCAACCATTCTCATTAAGCACTACAGCAACCTCTTTAAAGGCCTGGCTGTCTGTAACAACCAATTTTGGAGGTCTGTAAGGAAGAAGAGCGGAAATAACCTCTTTTAACCGGCTTGGCTGCACAACATGAGCAACGGCATTATGATCCAATATGTCCCTTATGGCCATAACCTGAGGCAGAATCATCCGTTTGGCCGGAGCCGCACTGTCTATTGGGCAGACCAATACTATATGGTCGTCCTGTGAAACAAGACCATGAAGAATGGTCTTCTCCGTAGCGGTGCCGAGTTTTTGCAATGCGTTAATTATAAGGTCTTTTGCCTTATTTTCTACATTTTGAGACTGACCCGTTTTAAACTGCCCCGTACACGTAATCTCCAATACATCTGTGTTATATTGTGCTTTTAATTCCTCCCTCTTGGAGGCTGTAAGATTCCGGATATCAGATTTATTATGAATTATTACAAAAGGTGTCTCATATTTGGCAAACTGCTCGGCAAGCTGCTTCTCGTATGCCGCAAACTCATCTCCTATGAAAAGCAGAAGTGCAACATCTATCTGTTTTATTATCTCCTCTGTCTTTTCTATTCTCATCTTCCCGACAATTCCCTCATCGTCTATTCCTGCTGTATCTATTACCGTACAGGCACCCAATCCACTAATCTCCATCCTTTTGCGTACAGGATCCGTTGTTGTCCCCGGCTGTACAGAGACGATGGCCACCTCCTGCCCTGCCAAAATGTTTATCAGCGAGCTTTTGCCAACATTGCGTTTTCCGAATATTCCTATTATCATAATTTACCTGTCAGATAAATGACTGTTATATCAACATATATGTAAAAATATCAACTTCTATACATCACATATAATATCAGCGAAAATACAACCAAAATCCTGTTTGGCAAAATTCCCGAAACTGATAGTAACAGATTTGTAGGGAAACATGATTGGTTGCGTGAACGTCATAGTGATATTCCTAATGTCAATATCAAGACTTAAATGATGTATACTGCAAAAATAGTTGAACAGTAATTATATACCTATGATAATTGTTGAGCCATTCTCTCTCACTTCAATAATATACGTTTTCAAAGGCGAGTGTAAAAAATATTTACTATAATCCCAATTTTAATTATAGTATTTTTCAAAATCTGACATTTTGCAACAATTCAGATTGACAAAAACGTTATCTTTGTCCGCAAATCATACATACGATACAATGAAAGCCATTTACACGATTTTTGCATTTATACTTAACAATTACGGTTGTACAAGCGCAGACAACATAATACCATTCGATTCAGAGATCATAAGCATCAATGGCTTTAGTAGTAATGAGATGGTATAAAAAATGAAAGAATTGATAAGTGGAGAGAGGGAGTTCTGCAATATATCCCACAAGCGTTTCTGGCAACCGGGCGCAGATGAAAACTCAATCCACGGAGTACTGCCGGATGTAGAGGTTTCACAAGAGGACGCGCTTGATACGGCCTTAAAAATCAGAAGGAAAGATTTGTAGATGTTTTATAATCAAACTAACTATTTAGTAAACAGATGAAGCACATTATAATAGACAATATTGATTCACCTTTGTTCAAGGAGGTGTACAATATCATAGACAGCAATTTTCCACATACGGAAAAGAGGAACTACAACGACCATGTAACTGCATTTAAAAAGTTCGGGAACTTTCACATAGAGGCTATTGCAGATGACAACAACAAGATTATAGGCATCTTAACATGGTGGGAGTTTAAGGAATCTATCTATGGCGAGCATCTTGCAATAGCAGACGGCTATAAAGGGCAGGGGTATGGAAAGATTATGCAGAGCAGAATGCAGGCCATTGCAGAGAGCCTTAAAAAGCCGTTCCTCTTTGAAATTGAACCTCCTCACATTTCACAACAGGCCGAAAGGAGACTTGCTTTCTACCTGCGTGGAGGATTCCTCTTTAATGAGCATATAAAGCATTTTCAGCCTACATATCACAAAGACGGCGCAGCTGTAGAGATGAATATAATGAGTTATCCCACAACCATAACAGCAGAGGTGTACAACAAATTCAAACAGCAACAGACAGATATTATAGAGAGCATTATAAATGACTCCCGTATGCAGTAAGTCAGAAAAGGGAAACATCTATAATTAATAAGCTCTTCAAAATTTTTATTACCTTTGCCGCCCTAAAATTAGTAACAAGCATCCTCACAAAGGCTTACAG
>CAVIKQ010000148.1:0-4021 GCA_963643305.1 Eggerthellaceae bacterium | reverse complement strand
GATTGTACGAGGCTATCTCACAGGGAGTTCGTGGAGAACATACAAAAGCGGGGCAAGAGAGATTTGCGGAGTGGCAATACCGGACGGAATGAGGGAGCACCAAAGGTTTGAAAAACCTATCATTACCCCAACAACAAAAGCAGAGATAGGGGGGCACGATCAGGATATATCAAAAGAGGAGATTATTGCAAAGGGGTTGGTTGCAAAGGATGTTTATGAGAAATTGGAGGAGATCTCCCTTGCGCTTTTTAAAAGAGGTACAGAGATTGCCGCCAAGAGAGGATTAATTCTTGTAGATACAAAATATGAGTTTGGGTTAAAAGATGGCGAGATTTACCTTATAGATGAGATTCATACCCCCGATAGCAGCCGTTATTTCTACTCAGACGGATATGAGGAGAGGTTTGCCAAAGGGGAGCAGCAGAGACAGTTGTCTAAAGAGTTTGTACGTGAATGGCTTATGGACAACGGCTTTAGCGGACAGCCAGGTCAGAAAGTTCCGGAGATGACAGACCAGATAGTAGAATCTATTTCTAACAGATATATAGAGCTTTACGAGCATATTACAGGAGAGAACTTTAAAAAGGTACCGTATGACAGCAATGTTTACGAGCGTATTGAGACAAATGTAAAGAACATGCTTGCACGGCTTATGTAATTTAAATATAGCACACTTATTATGAGACGTTTATATGCCTTGGTAATTATACTTGCCGTTAGTATTGCAGCCTCTGCACAGACTAATGTAAAAATAGCGCAAGACAAGATAAAGAGAGACGGAGTTGTTCTGTATGTACATAATGTGCAAAAGAGCGAGACACTGTACTCCATAGCCAAGGCGTATAATGTCTCTGTAAAAGAGATTGTGGAGAACAACCATGCTTTAAGCAACGGCCTTAAAGAGGGTATGATTCTTTACATTCCCGATAAACTATCCTACAGCCCAACAAACAGCGCAGAAGGGGAAAGCAATAAGGATAAACAGCCAGTGAGGAAAAAGAAAAGGCTATGGAGACAGGAACGCATAGCCAATGCACTTAGAAAGAGCGGCACAGTAACAGAATCCACAACAGAGGAGGAGACAGCAGACAAAGCGGTAACATCTGCAGACAGTACAACTGTAAAGGATGCAGAGAGCGTTGTTGCAGATGATTATAACATGGCCTCTCTTAACAGATTGACATCAACAATAACTGCACATTCCAATGCCAGACTTGCTGTTGTACTCCCTTTTAATTCAAAGGACACATTGGGGTTGAGCTCCAATTTCATGGATTTCTATGCCGGTTCTCTTCTTGCTTTAGATTCATTATCTGCTCTTGGGGTAGATGTTACGTTAGATGTAATAGACCAAAGTGATTACAGCTCTGTAGAAGCCATAGGAAGAAGCGGCAGGCTCAATACAAGCAATATTGTTATAGGCCCTGTAAAAAAAGCCGAGCTTACGGCAATCAGTCCGTACATAGGGGAGCATACGCTGTTGGTTTCTCCTATGGATCAGCATGCCTCTGCATTGGTTGCAGAAAACAACAGATTTGTTCAGATGCCTACAGATTTTGCCTACCAACTTGAATCTTTGGTAGAGAGCATAACCAAAGAGTATAACAAGAGGGAGAGCAATGTAGTGATAATATATGAGAGCGGAAATGCAGACTCACTTTGCATTACAGCTATAACAAAAGGGCTCGAAGAGAGATATATAAGGTACAGTTTGCTGCACTATAATATTTTAGAGGGGCGATCTATAGAGGGAAGAATAAAGGAGCTGCTTAGAGAAAATGTAAACAATATTGTAATAGTACCCTCTAACAACGAGGCTTTTGTGAGCGATGCCGTAAGGAATCTCTCTCTGCTTAATACAGCAGAGATGCCGGTAATGCTGTTTGGGATGCCCAAATGGAAGAACTTTGAAGTTGTGGATATCTACCAGCTGCATCAGCTTAACCTGCATCTGTCTCTACCCTATTATGTTGATTACGACAACCCTGCAACAATACATTTTGTAGAGAGATACAAGGCTCTGTACAACACATACCCAACCCCTTACGCTTTTCAGGGATATGATATTGTATTCTATATGGCTTATGCAAGGTATGGCGGTGCATACAATGCGTTGCAATCTAATTTTGTGTTCAGAAGCAGTTACGGCAATTTCTCCGGCTATTATAACACCGGTACCAAAAATATCATTTACAACAAAGACTTTACAATTTCTGTAGAGGATTAAAAGACTTAAAAATAATTTGCGGTTGTGCAGTATTTTCATTTTTTTGCGTTTGATTTGGTAAGAACATTATAATGCAAGAGGAAACTATTGTAGAGGGATGCAGAGATGGCAACAAGGCTGCTATGGAGGAGTTATACAGGAGTTATGCTCCTGTACTGTTTGTTGTGGCCTTGCGTTATCTTGGGGAGAGGGATTTGGCAGAGGATATTCTTCACGACAGTTTTGTAAAGATTTTTTCATCATTCGGCAAATTTACATGGAAAGGGAACGGCTCCCTTAAAGCCTGGATGTGCAGGATTACAGCAAATAATGCCATTCAGTATTTAAGGAGGCAGAAACAGATTTATACAGAACTGACAGATAGCAGAGACTACGCCGCAGAGGAACCTCCCAATACAGAGGGGTTGAATTCTGTTCCAAACAGGGTGCTTCTTGAGTTCATAGGCAGACTCCCTGCAGGATACAGAACGGTATTCAATCTCTATGTGTTTGAGAATTTGTCTCATAAAGAGATAGCCGAGCAGTTGGGCATTAATGAGAAATCATCATCATCTCAGTTGGCAAGAGCCAAGAGTTCCCTTGCAAAAATGGTAAAAGAGTATTTGCGGAAACAGGATATATAAGTGTTGCTATATGGAATCATTTAATAGAGATAACAATCCTCTCGATAACTGGATTGAGGAGTTGAGAGAAAGGGTAAACAGCATTGAGACTGAGTTACCCAACGGCAGTTTTGATTCCGTTATGAATACCATTAAGCGGAAGAGAGGTGCCAAGGTTGTAAAACTTATCTGCTATTCTGCCGCTGCGGCAATTGTTATAGCAGCCATACCAACTGTATATATAGCAACAGATAATGAACCCGGTTCTGTAGCACATAACAATACAGAACATATAGCTGTAATATCCAAACCATCTGAGAATCTCTATATTGCCCAGGACAACTCTTCTAAATCCAGTATTAAAGATGGTACCAATACTAAGGCCGTAAGTGCCAAGCATCTCTCAGTCATGGCCGTTAACAGTATAAATTATGATACAGCTGATGAATCGGGCAGCCAAGGGTTGTTAAATACTGTTACATCTGACAAAGCCAACACATTGGAGAATGTAGAGAGGGAGAGTGCCATAACTGTAAAGAGCTTAGAAGAGAGTGATAAAATTAAATATAATACTGTAAAGGAAGATTATACAGCCGCAAAAACAGAGGCTGAACAGAATTTGCAAAGGGATATAAATCTTACATTTTCAGATCAGGCCGAATGGGACAAGGCCGGTGATATAAGTGGCAATAAAGGTAGAAAGGGAAAACGGCATGGGAAAGGAGAAGGTCTCTCTATTGCCTTTAATGCAGGTAATGCAGCCGGTGGCGGAATGTTCTTGGATACGGATTATGCTAATAATATGGGGGATTATGATTCCAACTATTCCATGAATAGTATGATTGAGGGGGTAAATAAGGTTGGAGAGAGGGTAGATAACAGCGCTTTGTCTGCTGTAGAAAACGGCCTGAGCCATATGACAGGTGTTATGGGGAATAAGCTTGATCTCACCGGGGGCAGCTACAATCATAAATTACCGCTTAGGTTTGCTGTTACAGTGGCTGTTCCGGTATCTGAGAATCTTTATTTTGAGACAGGTGTTTCGTACTCATATCTGCGTTCCGACATAAAGAAAGGGAGGGAGAAGATAAGTCAGAAGCTTCATTATATAGGGGTGCCTGCAAATTTTAACTGGTACTTTGTTAATAACAGCCATGCAGGGCTGTATCTTGGTGCAGGATACCGCATAAAC
>CAVIKQ010000147.1:0-4113 GCA_963643305.1 Eggerthellaceae bacterium | reverse complement strand
GAATTTTATCTCTATTTTATAAAAAATGTAATTAGACTATGTAAGATAAAGCGGTGGCTGATTTCAGTCACCGCTTTTTATGTTGGTAAAAAATAAAGAGATTATCGGGTATTATTTTAAAGATTGCTATATTTACATATTTAAATGAGCCTGTTGGAAAAGGCTAATGTTTCATAAACATTTTTAGGCTTAAACTTAATTTATATGAACTATTACAAAAGGTTGCCACTGTTGGCCAAGGTCATAATAGCAATTGCGCTTGGTATTGTCTGCTCTACATTCTTTCCTCAACTGCTGACAGAGATATTTGCAACCATAGGAGGAATATTCGGTAATTTCTTGGGGTTCGTTATACCGTTAATCATATTCGGGTTAGTGGCTCCCGGCATAGCCGAGCTTGGCAAAGGTGCCGGAAAGCTATTAGGAATCACAGTAGCAATAGCTTATATATCTACTGTTGCAGCCGGCTATTTCTCATATTTCACATGCGCCCTCTCCTACCCCAAAATACTTGACCCCTCTACAGGGTTTGCAAGCATAGAGAATATAAATGCAATTAAGATAGAACCTCTGTTTGCAATAGATATGCCCCCTGTAATGGGTGTTACCACATCACTTATATTGGCCTTTATCATTGGATTGGGGCTAACAGCTTTAAACGGCAACTCTCTAAAGCAGGGCCTTTTTGAGTTCAGGGAGCTTGTAACCGCTGTCATTACAAAAATCATTATACCATTGCTTCCACTCTATATTTTCTGCCTGTTTCTTGAGATTGGGGCAGAGGGGCAGGTAAAGATGGTTCTTGGGTTGTTTTTAAAGGTTATAGCAATCATATTTGCAATGCACATAGTGCTGCTTTTGGCACAGTTTGGAATAGCAGGAGCCGTAAGCAAAAAGAACCCTATAACGGCATTAAAGAATATGCTTCCGGCATACCTCACAGCACTTGGCACGCAATCTTCGGCCGCTACCATTCCGGTAACATTGGCTCAGGCAAAAAAGAACGGAGTAAACCCCGGATTGGCAGACTTTGTAATACCGTTATGTGCCACTATTCATCTGTCGGGAAGTCAGTTAAAAATTGTAGCATGTGCATTTGCCATCTCATTTATGAGCGGAACGGATATATCGCTCGCAACATATTCCGGCTTTATATTCATGCTGGCCATTACAATGGTTGCCGCCCCCGGAGTGCCCGGCGGAGCAATCATGGCTGCACTCGGACTCCTCTCATCCATGCTTGGATTTAACGACAATCTGCTTGGACTTATGATTGCCCTCTATATAACCATGGACAGTTTTGGAACGGCCTGCAATGTAACCGGAGACGGAGCCATTGCCCTTATGGTAGACAAGATATACAAGGGCAAGTCCTAAGGTATGGGGATAACTATCGGGATTTTAGAGTTTTAATTAAAAAATAAAAGAGTATGGAGAATATAAAGGTAATTATAATATCGCTTCCAATAGTGTGGGAAGACAAGGTTGCAAATCTCAAACTGTGCAATTACCTTCTCGACACTCTCTTTAGCTTGGATAGCATTGAGAAGCACCAGATAACGCCGGACAACACTATAGTTCTGCTCCCGGAAATGTTCTCCTGCGGTTTTACCATGAACCATGACATGGCAGAGGAGTGTATAAGTACCAATAATCCGCTTCCCGATAAATCTCCGTCTCTTTGCTGGCTGCTGAACAGTTCTCAAAAATACGGATGCGCAATAGTGGCATCTGTTCCTGTAACAGACCACGGACAGTATTACAATAGAGCCTATTTTGTTAAGCCTGAGGGTGGTTATGAAGAGTATGACAAACGACATCTGTTTAGAATGAGCCAAGAGATAAACAGCTATAAGCGCGGTGCCAAACGCTCTATGTTTGAATGGAGGGGGATTGGCATAAGCATGAATATCTGCTACGATTTGCGGTTTCCCGTGTGGAGCAGGAACCAATCTTATACCCATGATACCGGCAATACTACACTATTCAGCAATGACAAGACAGGCTATAGCTACGACCTGCTGCTCTACTGTGCAAACTTTCCCAAAAGCAGAGCACACCTCCTTGAACCGCTCGTTAGGGCAAGAGCCATTGAAAACCTTGCATACGTTGCATTTGCCAACTGCAGCGGAAACAGCGGAGGAATAGAGTATTGCAACAGCTCACTTTTTTCAGACTACAAAGGGAACCTCTCAACATGCCGGCTGCTTATTGAAACCCCTTACACAGAATCTCCGGTACAGATAATCATTGGCGATATAGAACCGCAAGAGCTGAGCCTGTTCAGAGAAAAATTCCCGGTTCATTTAGATTCTGACGAATACCATCTATCCCTTTAAGGAAAGAGGGATAGTGCAAAAGAGGAGATAAAGGAGAGATAGTCTGAATCAAGCTGTTTTTTGAAGATTTCTTAGTATTTTTGTTAAATTTTAGCTCATGCCTAAACGGGTGTTAAGGCATGATTTAATATTAACACAGCAGCTATTATCAAAAAGTTAAAAACCATACTAATAAGGGCACTGCTCACCCTTTTCGCCCTCCAGATTGGGATATATCTGGCTCTTCAGATTCCGGCATTGCAGACATGGCTGGCAGGGGGTGTTGCAGGTATGGTCTCTAACAGGCTCAATGGCAACATTAAAGTAGGCAAGGTCTATTTTGTGTTCTTTAACAGACTTGTAATTAACGATATAAGCATCACAGAGAAAGGCAACTGCACAGGAACTTCAAAAGATACGCTGTTAGCCTGTGGCAGGTTATCGGTCACGCTATCCCCCATAGAACTTCTTAAAGGCAATATAAAGCTTAATTCGGCATTGCTCTCCAACGGAATGTTCAATCTGCAGAATGAAGGGGAGGGGATGAGCAATCTTAAAAGAGTCCTTGGACTTGGCAAAGCTCAGAAAGATACAACCCGGCAAGGCTCCGTAAACCTGCAGACCGGTTCACTAAAGCTGAAAAACTTTAGGTTTGTAATGCAGAATCCAAGAAATTACAGAGACCGGGGGGCATACTGCATGAACTTTTCTGACCTCTATGTAAATGATATAAATCTGAACATTAACTCTATCTCATTTGTAAATGACACCCTAAGGGCAAACATAAAGAGTATAAGTGCAAAGGAGAAATGCGGCTTTAACCTTAAACAGTTGGAGGGGCTTCTGCAGATTACCTCTAAGGAGGTGAAAATAAGAGAGCTGCATATAAAGGATGATTACTCCAATATAAAGGCAGAGTATTTCTCAATGTCATTCGACTCTGCAGATGACTTCTCCAACTTTACAGAGAGGGTAAAACTGGGGATTAATCTTAATGACGCATATCTTAACTTTAAGACAATAAGCAAGTTTGCTCCATCTCTTATGAACAGCTCATTAGCTTTTTACGCAAACGGAGAAATAGAGGGCCGCATAAGCAACATAAAGACGGAGAACCTTGAAGTCACATCTGAAAGCGGCCTTACATTCCTAAGAATTAAGGCTCATATAAGCGGTTTGCCGGATGTCTCATCTACAATGATGTCTGCAAAGATAGAGGAGTGCCACACTGTGCCGCAGGATATAGCAACCATAATTGCATCTGTAAACAACAGCCGGGAAATAGCGTTTCTAACACAACTTACCCCATCTGTAAGATATTATTTCACAGCAGGGATTACAGGATTGCTGTACGATTTTGCCGTTAAGGGCAAACTTGCCTCATCTGTAGGGAGAGTGGAGATGGATATTCTTATGGATGCCTCTTCTGAACAAAGGGAAAGCGGCTTAAAATTAGACGGTTATATTAAAACATACGAGTTAGATCTTGGCAAGATATTAGGTACTAAGATGTTGGGCGCAGTAACTCTCAACGGCAACATCCGTTCTGTTTTTAAGAATGAAGAGTTGGGTGGTATGAATGTAAATCTTAAAACGTTGAATGTTTCTAAATTGAGATTTAACGGATACGATTACAACAATATAATTGCAACAGGCCTTTACAATACAAAACTGTTTGACGGAAAAATAATCTGCCACGATCCTAACTTAGATTTCATATTCCAGGGGCTGTTCTCCTTTGACAGGACCAAGAACAGCCGGTACGATTTCTATATGGATATGCCATACGCCAATC
>CAVIKQ010000146.1:0-4125 GCA_963643305.1 Eggerthellaceae bacterium | reverse complement strand
TAGAGGCAAGATTTACACTGCCTCTGTACAACCTTGAGGCATTTTTCGGCTACTCTCTGCTTAATAACAACGTATATCTCAACGAGGATGCCGTTGCATCTCAGAACAACAGTGCCATGAGTGTTCTTACGGCATATCTTATAAAGAACTTTACACTGTGGAAGCTGCATCTGAACAACAAGATACTGTTTCAGACCTCATCTGATGACGAGGTTGTGCCTCTTCCGAAACTGGCTCTTAATCTTAGATATTTTCTTGAGTTTGATGCTGTTAAAGATGTAATGACAATACAGATTGGTGCAAATGCCACATTCAATACCAAATATTATGCTCCGGGGTACTCCCCTGCCCTTGGTCTTTTCTATAACCAGCGGGAGACAAAAACAGGAGGAAGCCCATATATAGATGCATTTGTAAATTTCCAATGGAAGAGAGCCTGCATATTTGTAAAATATATAAATGCTGCACAGCACTGGCCCGATAACGATTCCTTCTCGGCAAACAGGTATTTGAGACCTGCTTCTGCCTTTAAGGTTGGTATCTACTGGCCGTTTTATATGTAACATTATGGTCTATTATTCAAAAAAACAGCGTGTTAGAACCATCATTGTGTTTCTTCTTGTTCTGTTGATGATAGTTGCTCCAATAGAGGAGGAATCACGTCTCTCCTCTGTGCCGAGCCATTATGCAGGTGATACCATAAAATGCAACATGCTGTTAGACAAAACGCTAAAAGCAAAAGGATATACTATTGGCTATCTGTTTGAACTGTTTAATCTGTTTGAGGATAACTTAGGAATCTTTTTAGAGCTTGCTCCAAAGGATTTTGACACATCCCAATGGAACCTTCTTGCAAACAGTATGGTAGATATGCTAATCATTAACTGTAAAGATACCGTTCCAAATCATTACGGAAAGGAGTTTATATTGGGAATTCCACTTAATAAAGACAGTGTTGTATGCGTGGCAACTAAGGATAACTACAATCTCATTCAGATTATCAACTACTGGTTCAACAGCTTGATACACACTAACGAATTTTCTGACATCAGCAACAAATACAACAGAAAGTACAGAGCACAAAGCCATTACGGAGAGAGAAAATTCAATTCAATATCGCCATACGATAATATAATAAAGCAGTATAGCCGGACATTGGGGTGGGACTGGCGTTTGGTGTCGTCGTTGATATTTCAGGAATCACAATTCAAAGCAGGTGTAAGTTCAAACAGAGGGGCAATGGGTCTTATGCAGGTAAAAGAGAATACAGTCAAAAAATATGGCATAAACAATATATATGACCCCGAAGAGAATATAAAAGCCGGGGCATCTCACCTGCGCTCCATATATACAAACTATTCAAAAATGGGGGTAGATTCTCTTAATGCCATTCTCATTACCTTGGCGGCATACAACTGTGGTGAGGGGCGGATAGAGGATTGCATGACGTTGGCCGAATCGGAGGGGAAGAACCCTTTGATTTGGGAGGATTTAAAGGAGGTTATACCTCTTCTTAGTGTAAAGGAGTATTACAGCAGACCTGAGATAAAATTGGGCCGGTTTGTGGGCAACGAGACTATAAGATTTGTAGATGAGATTATACAACGCTACAACCGTTACAAAGAGATGGTTGTAATGTAATATGCAACCTCCGCTCTCTTTTCTATTTGGCAACCAATGTCTTTGCCGGCGAGACCTTCTGAATAAAATGCAACGGCATAAAAAGGATGACCATAATAGCCAGCAGCAGGATAATGTTTACCCCCACAATCCATCCCCATGCAAATGAAACAGGTACGCTGCTCACAAAATAGTTGGTAGGATCCAATGGGATAAGATTGCAGTATTTCTGCACAGCACACAGAACAAGCGCTACCACGTTCCCCGTTAACAGCCCAAGAAGAATAATCCTTGCAGCGCTGAACATAAAACACTTTATAATTGCCCCGTCTCTCATCCCCAAGGCCTTAAGCAAACCAATCTGTGACATCCGTTCAAATATAAGGATAAGTACTCCGCTTACCATATTAAAACCTGAAACCGCAATCATAAGAACCAATATTATAAGCACATTCAAATCTATAAGCCTGAGCCAGTCATACAGATTATAAAACAGCTCCGAGGCAGTATAGACTATTACAGAATCAGAGATGTCATCCTCCTCAATATCATAGTCATCTTTTTCTGTCCCGATATAAGAAGAAAATATACAATCCTCTATATCAGCTTTATAAGCAGACGACTCCCCTACTCTTCCCCCTTTAAGGAGCAGCTCATAACCAGAAACCTCCTCTGTATCCCATCCGTTAATCTTTCTTGCATGACGCATATCTCCATACACAAGAGGTCTGTCCATCTCCTCCATACCGGTTGAATATATCCCCTTTACCGTAAACCTTCTCACTTTAATATTATCTCTCACAAAATAGCTCTCTATTTTATCACCTACAGAGAGCCCTAAAGCCTTAGACAATGCAGCTGATATTATAATATCGTTGGATACATCCTCCCCTTTATACAGAGGCAGTTCCCCCTCTATGATATGTCTGGCCAAAAAAGAAAAATTGTATGCAGAATCTATCCCCTTAAACACAATCCCCTCAACTTCATTAGGCATCTTAATAAGCCCCTGTGTATAGATTATGGGGTAGACCGAACTTACAAAACCCTTACTCTCTATCTCTTTTATTTTCTGCTTCCCCACAAATACAGGATATTCTGTATTATACAATGGCGTACCTGCCGCAGAGATCCAGATATTGCCTCCAAAGCCGGCACATTTGCTCTCTATTTCACTCCTAAAGCCGTGCGAAATTGCAATGGCCGCAACAATTACAGCAATACTTACAGCAACGGAGACCGTTGCAATCACCCTGCTTGTTTTTACAAGGGCGGAGCCGGACTTGTGGTCGGAAAAAATTTTCTTTGACAAATAGTATTGCAGGTTCATATCTTTTTTGTAAGTTTGTACCGTTTTTAAGGAGGCTATTTGCGGAAATAGCTCAGTTGGTAGAGCATCAGCTTCCCAAGCTGAGGGTCGCGGGTTCGAATCCCGTTTTCCGCTCCCGTTACAGAGAAGGAGGGCTTGTGTTTCAAGACCCTCCTTCTCTTTTCTTATCTTAAAGTAGCCAGTTTATCTATGCTTAACTTAACAAGTCTCTCAACAGCAGGCTTGTAATCCGGGTCGGCAGACTTGGCATACCTGTTGGCAATAACACAGCATACTGTTCCTGCCCTATGTCCAAGATGATGAGAAAGCCCTGCAAGGGCAGAACCCTCCATCTCAAAATTGGTTATTCTATACCCATCATAACTGAACTTCTCAAATTTTTCAATCATATTTGGCATTGCCAAAGGCAGTCTCAATACTCTCCCCTGCGGCCCATAGAATCCGGGAGCAGAGATTGTTACCCCTTTAACCGTACTATCTTCAAACAACTTTATCAGATGGCTCGATGCCTTAACGAAATATGGATCCGGCAGATGTCTGTTCCAGCCCACAAACTCCTTAAATGCCTCCTCCATATTGGAGATAGTAACCTTGTCTCTCTCTTTGTACCAGTTAAGCAGACCGTCACAGCCAACAGAGATATGTGAAAAGATAAAGGAATGTATAGGAATATCGGGTTGGATTGCTCCACAGGTACCTATCCTTAGAATAGTGAGGCTTTTCCTCTCCTTTTTGTATTCTCTTGTTTTAAAATCTATGTTTGCCAAAGCATCCAACTCATTTACAACAATATCAATATTGTCTGTCCCGATTCCGGTAGAGAGTACTGTCATCCTTTTCCCATTGTATCTGCCCGTTACAGATACAAACTCCCTTGACTGGTGCCTGAACTCCTTCTCTTCAAAGAAAGAGGATACCATATCTACTCTTCCCGGATCCCCCACAAGTATAACTGTATCTGCCAATTCTTCCGGTTTTATATGGAGATGGAATACAGATCCGTCTGTATTGATTATCAGCTCCGATTCACCTATTCTGTTCATAAATAATCTGTTTATGTAATTCCTTAAAAAGCCAAAGTTAATAAAATTACAATAAACGGTTGAGCCAATCGCAAAGACAAAATTTATTTTGATTATGCCGAGGCACCAGTGATTGTAGACGAAGTCTAAAAT
>CAVIKQ010000145.1:3046-4157 GCA_963643305.1 Eggerthellaceae bacterium | reverse complement strand
ATTGAACAAAAATTTATACTATGAACAACTTAAACATGTTAACCGACCGTTGTGTTGCAGATTCAACCTGCGGAGTCTACTTACCGGTACGTCGTATAACATTAGCCGGTGAGCAAGTAATAGATTTTGAACTTCTTAACAGGATAGTGATTCTGTTTGACAAAGAAAAGCCGCACAGGTCCTCTTGTGTGGATATACGAAGGGTGGCTTCTATGGCGTTGTCTAATAAATCGTACACCTCTGCCGTAATCAATACCTGTTTTAATACAAATTTTAACAGGTTCGTAAATTTCTATAGGGTAAGGGATGCTGTATATCATATTGTAAATAAAGACGATACTCCTATAACTTTATTGTGTGAGGATATTGGGTTCAAATCTTTTTCTGCCTTTTCCGATGCGTTTAAAAGGTTCACAGGCGGCTACACTCCATATAAATGGCAGCAGAATATGATGATGACAAGAACCCCTAAGGAGGATAATGAGAATGAAAAATTAAGAGGAGGAGGGTTATGATACAGTGGTTTAAGAACAGATTCAATAAGGGCAGAGGAAACTATGACAGACAGGATACAGGCGTGTCTGGAGCTTTGGATGCTTCCGGCGGTTCTCTGCATGATTCTGAAAACAGTAATGATTATATTAAGATAATGGGTGGCATTCCCACTGCAAAGAACTATAATACAACGTTGAATATTGTATTTTACCGGTTAGAGGAGGTAATGAAGAAGGAGAAACCGTACTTAGACAGGAATTTTTCTTTGGAGAAACTTGCAAGCAAGGCGGGGACAAACAGGACTTATGCCTCTAATGCCATAAACAACATTGCTGGATATTCTTTCAGCAAGTATGTAAACGGTTACAGATTGGATTATGCGACGGAGATACTTAATGATTCCGGAACGGAGATTCAGGTAGAAAACCTGTCTGCCTTGTGTGGATATAAAGATATAAGGTCTTTCTTGATTGCACTTTACGATACTAAGGGTGGCGCTTATAAATCGCTAAAAAATAAGTACCTTTGTGGAGATAGAGTTAAGAAACAGAAATATTATTTATAAAGATGGCAGACGAAAAGATAATTTTTTCAATGAATGGGGTGGGTAAAATCC
>CAVIKQ010000145.1:0-2964 GCA_963643305.1 Eggerthellaceae bacterium | reverse complement strand
CTGCCTCATAACAATAAAACTATCCTTAAAGATATTTACCTTTCATTTTTTTATGGTGCCAAAATTGGTATAATAGGCTTGAACGGCTCAGGTAAGTCTACTCTGATGAAGATAATTGCCGGAATAGAGAAATCGTATGTGGGCGAGGTGGTCTGGGCTCCCGGTTATACTGTGGGTTATTTGGAGCAGGAACCGCATTTGGATGACAACAAGACTGTAAGAGAGGTTGTAGAGGAGGGGGTACAGGAGGTTGTAGATCTTATGAAGGAGTATGAGGCTGTAAATAACAAGTTTATGGAGCCTATGAGTGATGAGGAGATGACAAAGCTTATTGAGTATCAGGGAGAACTTACAGAGAAAATAGAACATGCTAATGGCTGGGAGCTGGATTCAAAATTGGAGCGTGCAATGGATGCGCTTATGTGTCCGGAGCCGGATGCGTTGGTGAAAAATTTATCGGGAGGAGAGAGGAGGAGGGTTGCTTTGTGCCGGCTGCTGCTTAGAGAGCCTGATGTACTTCTGTTGGATGAGCCTACAAACCACCTTGATACAGAGAGTATTCAGTGGTTGGAGGCACACTTGCAGCAGTACAAGGGCACGGTGATAGCGGTAACGCATGACAGGTATTTCTTGGATAATGTTGCCGGATGGATTTTGGAGTTGGATAGGGGGGAGGGGATTCCTTGGAAGGGGAACTACTCGTCTTGGTTAGATCAGAAGACTCACAGATTGGAGCAGGAGGAGAAGCAGGAGAGCAAACGCCGCAAGACTTTGGAGAGGGAGTTGGAGTGGGTGAGGATGGCTCCAAAGGCAAGGCATGCAAAGAGTAAGGCTCGTTTGGGGGCATACGAAAAGATGCTTAATGAGGATGGAAAACAGAAAGAGGAGAAATTGGAGATTTTTATCCCTAACGGCCCAAGGTTAGGTACAAATGTAATAGAGGCTAATCATGTTGAGAAGGGGTTTGGAGATAAGGTCTTGTTTGAGGATCTTAATTTTAAACTGCCTCCGGCCGGTATTGTTGGGGTAATAGGCCCCAACGGTGCAGGTAAGACAACCCTGTTCCGCCTTATTATGGGGCTCGACAAACCAAATAAGGGGGAGTTTAAGGTTGGGGAGACGGTAAAGATAGCGTATGTAGACCAGCAGCATAAGTCTATAGATCCGGATAAAACAGTGTATGAGGTGATTGCAGAAAATTCTGAGTTTGTGAAATTAGGAAACAGGGAGGTGAATGCAAGAGCCTATGTTTCGAGATTTAATTTTTCGGGAGCGGATCAGGAGAAGAAATGCGGAATCCTAAGTGGTGGAGAGAGGAACCGGTTGCACCTTGCTTTAACATTAAAGGAGGGGGCTAATGTGCTGCTTTTGGATGAGCCTACCAATGATGTTGATGTAAATACCATACGTGCGTTGGAGGAGGGTCTTGAGAATTTTGCCGGATGTGCTGTTGTAATCTCTCACGACAGATGGTTTTTAGACAGGATTTGTACTCACATCCTTGCTTTTGAGGGGGATTCAAAGGTCTACTTTTTTGAGGGTTCTTATTCAGAATATGAGGAGAACAAGAGGATGCGTCTTGGCAATGTGGAGCCAAAACGATTTAAGTACAAAAAGCTCATGGAATAGGGGCTGAAAAAATGGGGAGTGACTATGATTTCTTAGTCACTCCCCATTGTTCACTTACGTGCAGCTTTTCCTCGCCATGGCATAGCTCAAACAAGTTTGGCTCTGCTCATATAGCTTACGGAAAAGGTGCTAAAAAGTTGTCTTTTTAATCTCTTTTTACTATAGTGTAATCTTGGTAGGCTTAATCATGTGAGATGGATTTAGAATAAGATCCAACTGTTTCTTGGTAAGGAGTTTCTTCTCCAAAACAAGGTCATAAACGCTACCGCCTGTTGCAAGGGCCTCTTTTGCCACTGCTGTACAGTTGGCATACCCGATATATGGTTTAAGTGCTGTAACAATGCCTATGCTGTTCTCAACCATCTTGCGGCATCTGTCTGCATTGGCAGTGATACCATCTACACACTCAATTCTAAGGGTGTTAAAACCTGCTGTAAGCCATTTGGTGCTCTCTACAAGGCTTTCAACCAATACAGGCTCCATTACGTTTAGTTCCAACTGGGCAGCCTCCGATGCAAATGCTATTGTGGTATCGTTACCGAATACTTTAAAGCAGATCTGGTTTACAACCTCAGGGATAACAGGGTTTACCTTACCCGGCATAATTGATGACCCCGGCTGTTTAGGAGGAAGGTTAATCTCGCTAAGTCCTGTTCTTGGTCCCGATGAAAGAAGTCTCAGATCGTTGCATATCTTTGACAATCTTATTGCAAGGGATTTTAGGGCAGAGGAGTATGCTACCATGCTCGATGTGTCGTGAGTTGCCTCAACCAAATCTTTTGCAAGTTTAATATCCCAACCTGTAATCTCTTTGATATATTTTGTACAGGCTTCTGCATAACCGGGCTCGGCTGTAATTCCTGTGCCTATTGCTGTTGCTCCCATGTTAATGGTGAGTAATTCTTTTGCGGCAGCGTCAACACGTTTGGCTTCATGTTTCAAAGCATCTGCAAATGCTCCAAAGCTCTGGCCAAGTGTCATTGGAACGGCATCCTGTAGCTGGGTTCTACCCATCTTTATAATTTTTGCAAACTCTTTTGCTTTCTTTTCAAATGACTTTACCAAAAGATCCAATGCTTTCATGAATTCGAGGTGATCCATGTAAACGCCAAGGTGCATGGCAGTTGGGTATGCATCGTTGGTAGATTGAGCCATGTTCACATGGTCGTTGGGATGTACTACTTTGTAGTCTCCATGCTTTTTGCCAAGGAACTCCAATGCAAGGTTTGCTATAACTTCGTTTGCATTCATGTTTGCACTTGTACCTGCACCGCCCTGAATCATATCTATCGGGAAGTGCTCTGCATGTTTGCCCTCTATAAGCTCGTCACATGC
>CAVIKQ010000144.1:0-4167 GCA_963643305.1 Eggerthellaceae bacterium | reverse complement strand
TACTTACATAAATGAGGAGTTGTGAAGCAAGCATAACACAGAAATTACCTTTTTAGACAACTTCTGTTTTGTGTAAATTTCTATTTGTTTGTATATCGGGAAGTTTCTATGAATTTTAATTGCTGTTGTGTTGCGGCCGTAACAGGTCTAAAACAGTCTTTACGGGGTTGAAAGTAATGAGCGGAACCTCTACAAACTGGGTGTTCCAATTGCTCATTGAACCGTTCCAAAGTCCCGGAAGTTCCTGTGCTTTAAGCGGTTTACCCTCATAACTCTTTTCTGATATAAATCCGGTTTTAGAATCTGTGTAACTGCTCAAATCAAATTTATTCCCCTTGTAATCCTTTACAAAGCAGACAAGGTCTACAGGGTTAAAGTGTGTTGAACGTCTCATCTTCTCTGCACTCGAAGCATCTGATTGGTCTATCTGTGCAGCCTCCAATATCTGGAGGGATGTTGAGCCATCATTCTCCTTTATTATGTATGGGCCTCCTCCCGGTTCCCCCTCATTCTTTACCATGCCGCAAACCCTTATGGGCCTGTTCAGTTTGGATATTATCCACCCCTTTCTGTCTGTAATGGCAGCAGGAGCCTCTATTGAGAACTCCTCCTGCAGGAATCTCATTGCCTCTCTCTCCAATTGCAGAGTGTACTGATTGGAATAAAGTCTTGCAATTAACGAGAAGCAACGCCTCTGTAACATAACTCCTCTTCCTATAAGAATCTGTTTCCATTTTACCGTATCTGCAACAAGCTCCTCCCTTATTACATTATCTATATTCTTTACGACAATGGCATCTGCATTAACCTCATTAAGGTTTTTAAGCAAAGCTCCATGTCCTCCCGGTCTGAAAAGCAATCTGCCATCCGATGTTATAAATGGGTTATTGTCTGTATCTGCTGCAATTGTATCTGTAGATGGTGACTGTACCGTAAACCAAACCTCATATTTGCAGTCATAGCTCTTCTCATATCTCCCTTTTACGCTGTTATAGAGCGCTATAAAGCTCTCTTTATGCTCAGGAGAGACTGTGAAGAGAATCTTAACATTGCCTGCTGAATCTTTTGCGTACAAAGCCCCCTCTACCAAATGCTCTTCAAATGCTGTTCTAACCTCCTCTCCTGCAGCTGTACTGTATTTATGAAATGCAACAAGCCCTTTTGGCGTTGCTCCATAATTAAGTCCTTGTGGTTTTAGAACCATCTCCAATAGCTGCCTGTCATTCATAAAGGGGAAATGCCTGACATTGTCTAAAAATTTCTGCGCGCCCAATGATGTGACCTTTGCGCCCCTCTCCAACTCCTCCAATCCTTGAAACAGATCTTTGAACATTCGCGATGCCGCCCCTGATGCAGGAACAAATTTTACAATTGACCCGCTGAAAGCGTCCTTTGCATCTGACGCCTCTTTTATCTCATTGTTATTCAAAACCTTTATTCCACCATTGGCAGGTGTTGCCGCATCTTTTATGTTAAGAAACGGAAAGCCTGTTCTAAAGTTCTCCATCTGCAATTCTACAACTGCTTCTAATATTCCCCTGTCTTCTATCTGCTTAGTCTGCTCTTTATTAAAGTTTCTCATAACTATATGTATTTCAGATAATTGTTAATAATTTCTACCATTCTGCCTTAAACTCCCGCCTGTAATTGTAGGTGTTTCTCAGTAGTTCAAAATTCAAAGGATTATCTCCCAATGCTTTAGAGTCGTTGTGTATGTTGTAAGATTCCAAAAGAGCATTTGCAACTGTTTTTTGAGCCTCTTTACAATCTTTCATCTTTAGTATTTGCCCAAACTCAATAACCTTTGCCGGTGCAAATTTGGAATCGTCTACCGCAAACCCCTTTAATTCAGCTATATTGAAATAATCAGCTACATTTCTAACGGAGATTGTTGTTCCGTTTATCTTGCCCTCCAATGAGTAGCCTGCTATATGCGGTGTATGTATGTCTGCTATAGAGAGTGTATTGCTGTTAATGTAAGGCTCATTGTTCCATACATCAATTACAATTCCCCCTAACTTCTCTTTGTGTGCAGCCAAAGCAGCTTCATCCGTAACCTCTCCTCTTGAGGCATTAACAAAAACAGCTCCCGATTTCATCTTTTCAAAAAAGGCAGAGGATGCCAAGCCTCTCGATGTTGGATTAAGGGATGTGTGCAGCGTTACAATATCTGACTTTGCCAACAGCTCCTCTAACTGAACATAACCTTTCTCCAATTCTCCGTTGCGCTCAAGCATCTCTTGCATTAACCGGGGATCATTTTTAAGAAGAGTAAAGCCTAATCTTTCTGCAAAATAAGCCACTCGGCTACCAACATTGCCTACCCCTATCACCCCTAAAACAGTCTTTTTATGGGAAGGCGGAAGTGGGAATCCTTTAACGGCAGAGAGGGCATAGAGTGCTGTAAAGAGATACTGCAACACCCCTCCGGCGTTGCAACCGGCTGCATTTTTTACCGTTATGCCGTTGGCAGCACAATACTCCTTGTCTATGTGGTCATCCCCTATTGTAGCTGTGGCTATAAGTTGTACCTTAGAACCTCCCAACAGAGCGGCATTGCATCTGGTTCTTGTCCTTATTACAAGGGCATCGGCATCTTTTACAGTATGGGCAGAAAATTCTTGCCCTTTGCAATACACTACATTAAAATATGGTTCAAAGACCCCTTTTGCAAATGGGATGTCGCTGTCTACAACTATTTTCATCTCCGTATTACTCCGTCATCTGAGAACTATCCTTTTTACATACTCCTTGCCAAGTAGCTGGTTCATTGAATCTGCAATCTCTTGCAGCCTTAGCTGAAGATTAGATCTTATGAGACTCGACCCTATCTTGCAGTGAAGTGCCCCGTCTTTGAAAAACTTGTCATAGGTAACAGCCGCAACCGCCTCTCCGGCAACACTGTCCCATGCCTTAAAAATCCTGAGCCTTATAATCCCCTCTCCAAGATTAGTCTCTCTAAGATAGGCATTTATTGCATCGCGCAATGTTTTTGTACTCTCTCTCTGCATTGTTAAAGTATTTGAAACTCCCCATTTTCAACTGTAAAGTTACGGCTCATTGCAAGCACCGGCTCCAATACGCTCTCCATCCTCACCTTACTGCTGTCTGTTATGAAGATTTGTCCAAAGTTGTTTCCCGATACTATCTCTATAAGCCGCCCAACGCGTCCCATATCCAATTTGTCAAACACATCATCTAAAAGAAGCAACGGCTGTCTGCCGTGCATATTGAGCATTATCTCATACTGGGCAAGTTTAAGTGCAATAAGGAATGTCTTCTGCTGCCCCTGCGAGCCGCAATTTTTTATCGGCATCCCCTCTATGCCGAAAAGGAAATCATCTCTGTGTATCCCGGCTGAGGTGTATTTAAGCACTCTGTCTTTGAGCAGGTTTTCTCTGAAAAGTTCTAAGAGGGAGCTGTTCTCCAATCGGGAAGAGTACTCAAAGGAGACCTGTTCTTTTGAGGAGCTGAGAATATTGTAGTACTTGCTCACGGCAATGTTCAACAGATTGCTCATCTGAAGCCTCTTTTGATAGATGTAGTCTGCATTTACAGACATCCTCTCATCTATTGTCTCTAAATAATCTGCAGAGAGTGTGTCATCTCCCGCTGTTTTAAGCAGTCTGTTGCGCTGCAAAAGCAACTGGTTGTAGTTCTGGAGCTTTCTTAGATATTCGCTGTCTAATTGCGAAAGTACCATGTTGATAAACCTTCTCCGCTCCTCTCCTCCGGAATTTATAAGTTCCGTATCTGTTGGAGAGACTACAACCACAGGTATTTTGCCTATATGTTCTGAGATTCTGCCATAATTTTTACCATCTTTCTTTACTATCTTCTCCTCTACCTTTATTGTCTCCTCCTCTGCCTCTGTTCCCTTTATTCCTATGCTTATGCTGCATTTCTGCCCGTCAAGGTCGTAGACTCCGTTGAGGGCTACATAGCTGCTGCCCCGTTTAAAGGTATAAACATCTGAGCTGTTAAAATAGCTCTTGGTCATTGAAAGATAATATATTGCATCTAACAGATTTGTCTTTCCCTCGCCATTGCTACCCCAAATACAGTTGAGTTTTGGCGAGAAAAAAAGCTCTGCCGAGTGTATATTTTTAAAGTCTGATATGAGAATCTTCTCAAGAAACATATAATCTCCCTTTTATTACTGCAAAC
>CAVIKQ010000143.1:0-4210 GCA_963643305.1 Eggerthellaceae bacterium | reverse complement strand
GGTTGCACATATCGGCACTATTAAGGGGCGCAGGATTATAGAGTTTGAATTGTTAAAGAACTATCTGCTGCATACTCTGAGATTCGACCTCGAAAACGCTCCGTTCTTTTATGTTGCAGGGGAGGAGCGTAAGGTAAAAGCGCTTGAGATTCATTCGGGAGGGGATTTGTCTAATCCTGTAGAGAGGGTAGAACTTGTTGGTTCTATAGACCGTAAGCAGAGAAAAGATGGCAGACTTTACATAATTGATTACAAAACAGGGTATGTAGAGGAGAGAGATGCTGTTGAAACGGATATGAGAAAGATTTTAGACCCTGCTACAGAAGACAGGTATCATATTGCCCGCCAGTTGCAGATGTACGCCTACCTTAATGGCGGCACAGAGGATACGGTGCTTACAGTTTACTATATGAGAAGGATGAAGAGCGGTAAAGTCATTGAGGTTTTAGGCGATAAAGAGAATATTGCTCTGTTTGAGGAGGGGTTGAAGAGGGTGTTGGAGGAGATTTTCAACAGGAACATCCCTTTTGCAAACAGGCCGGGATGTACAGGGTGTAGGTGGTGCAGTTTCAGTTCACTTTGCAATAAATAATGGAGGATAGGGTTATGCTAAATATATACAGAGCATCGGCAGGTTCAGGCAAAACATTTACACTTGCAGGGGAGTATATAAAATTGCTTTTCAGATCCGATAGACAGGATTCCTACAGACATGCGCTTGCCGTTACCTTTACAAACAAGGCCACGGAGGAGATGAAGCAGAGGATAATGGAGGAGTTGTACAATCTCTCCACAGCAGGGGGAGAGTCTCCGTACATGACAGAGCTTGTTAAGGTTATGGTAGAGGCTGAGAATGGCAAACGTTATAAGCTGGGTATTGATGAACTTGTAGATTGCGGTGAAGCTCTTAAAGACAACAGCTGGCAGATGAGGGTAAGGCAGAGAGCAAAGGCGTTGCTTGTGGCAATACTTCAGGACTATTCGGCCTTTAGGGTAAGTACCATAGACCAGTTCTTTCAGGTTGTAATGCGAGCTTTTGCCCGTGAAATGGGAAAAATTGCCACATACGAGGTGGAGTTAGACAACGATGCCGTTTTGTCATACGCCATAGACAAGATGTTTGCAGACCTCGACGATGATTCAAATGCCGCACTGCTTTATCAACTTACAAGGTTTGCCATTGAGTCTGCAGATGACGGACGCTCCTGGAACATAAAAAATGAGATATTGCAGGTCTCAAAGGTGTTGTTCAACGATTCTGTACGGGAGATTATAGCAAAGAACGGAAAACTGCCCAATGCAGCCGAGATAGAAACACTTAAAAATACCCTTACAAGGAGAAAAAAAGAGCTGACAGACAAGATTGTAAGGATTGGCAAAGAGGGGATGGAACTGTTTTCCCGCCACGGACTATCCCCTGATGATATGAAGGGGGGCTCACGTTCTCCGTTCAAACGTTTCTGCCAATGGGCAGCAGGGGAGGTGGTAAATTATAGCTCAACCTTTGAAAAACTTCCCGATAATATCTCGGAATGGATTGCCTCCGGCAAGGGCAAAAACAATAAGGGTGCTGTAGAGAGCCTTTATAACGATGGTATGAACAATCTTATAAAGGAGGCTGTAACATTCTTTACAACAGATTTTACAGAGTACAATACCATAAATTTAGTACTCCCAAATCTTAATACTATAGCTCTGCTTGGAGAGGTTTACAAAAGGGTCTTGGAGTATTGCAGGGAGAAGAATGTGATGCTGCTCTCAGAGAGTACACTGCTGCTTAACAGAATAATAGATGGCAAGGATACCCCTTTTGTGTATGAAAAGATAGGTACATCAATAGACAACTATCTTTTGGATGAATTTCAGGATACATCGTTGCTGCAATGGCGCAATTTTTATCCTCTACTTAAAGACAGCTTAGATGTAAACAACAATAATTTAATAGTTGGGGATGTAAAGCAGAGCATCTACAGATGGAGAGGCTCAGACTGGGAGATTCTAAATTTCGGGCTTGATAAAGGCTTTGATACCAATCTGCTTGACAAGCATACCTTAACCCATAACTGGCGTAGCAGAGGCAATATAGTTGCGTTTAACAACTCTTACTTTAAACAGTGTGCAGAACTTACGCAGAGTGCATTCTTGGCAAGAGCTGGTGCCGGCGGAGAGGAGCTTGCGGGCAAATTTAACAATAACGAGATTGTACAGATTTACAGTGATATAGAGCAACAGGTACCCAAATCTAAGGATGGAGGGTTTGTTGAGGTTGACATTGTTAATGGAGAGAGAGCGGAAGAGAAGAGGGATGCTGCATGTAATCTGCTAACAGCCAAGATTGCAGAACTGTTAGAGCATGGCGTACAGCAGAGCGATATTGCCGTTTTGGTGCGATCGAAAGATGAGGGGGCAATGGTGGCAGACAAACTGATAAAATGCGGATATAATGTTGTCTCCGATGATTCCTTAAAGGTTGGTGCCAATAATGTTGTGCAGAAAGTTTTAGGGATTTTGCGCAATATAAACAATCCTACAGATGCAGACAGGGAGATTTACAATCTGTTCTTCGAAAGGGGAGAGTATGACGCTGCTCTTTTGGAGGATATTGCAGGTTCTTCGCTTTATAATATGTGCGAAAAGGTTATAAGAAGTTTCCTCACAGATGTCGAGCAGGAGAATGTAACCTATTTGCAAACATTCTTAGATGTTGTGTTAGAATATGTTACCAAGGAGGGCTCCAATCTGAACGGCTTTTTGGCGTGGTGGGATGATGACGGGTGTAACAGGATTATAGCTTCGCCGCAGGGGATGGATGCCATTACGGTAATGACAATTCATAAATCCAAAGGACTCTCTTTTAATGTTGTCCTTGTGCCGTTTTACAGTCTGAGGATTATAACAAGCGGCAGACGTTACAACGATTTATGGACAGTAATGGATAACAACGGAGCCAAGCTGCCTGTTGCCGTAAAGTTTGCGTCTGATGCCGTTAAAAGCTCATTTGCAGAGGATTATCTTAGGGAGTACCTAAATGAGTACATAGACAATATGAATATTGGTTACGTTGCCCTTACTCGTCCAAAATATGCTCTCTATATTTTCTGCCTTGAGGCCAAAGAGAAGAGCATAGACTCACCGGCCGATGTTTTGTACAAGTTCTTCAACGACAATAAAACGGCTGCCCTTAACGGTTTGGAGACCGCTGTAGAGGGGATGTCGTTCAGCGATAATTGCATGCAGATTGGCTCCTTTGAGGAGACGGCACAGCTTATTTGCAACGCTCATTCTGTTAATGATAATTCTCCTGTTCAACTTCCCGATAAAACCGGTTCTTTTGCCGGAGCTGTTAATAGCGGGCGTTTTAAGATATTGAAATCAGGCAATATCATGGAGGAACATGGTGTAAGAGAGGAGGGGATAGCAATGCACAATCTATTCTCTTTCGTAGATTCTTATGACAGTGTGGCAGATGCCTGTAAAAAAGCATTTGATGCCGGTATGGTTGATATTGAACCATTGGAGCTGCAATCTTTAGTTGTTGCCAGGATGAATGAGGTAAAAAGCTACGGTTGGTTTGATGACGGCAATAGGGTGTACAATGAAAGAGAACTCATAGATAGAGCCGGCAGAGTGTACAGACCAGACAGAATTGTAATTAAAAAGCTAAATGGAGTGGATGAGGTTTCTGTAGTGGACTATAAGTTTGGAGAGTATAGTCCGGATTCTGTATCTCATAGTAAATATTTAAGGCAGGTGGGGAAGTATATCTCTCTCATAAGGGAGATAGGATATTGCAATGTGAGAGGTTATTTATGGTATGTAAGTGCAGGGGTCGTTAAAGAGGTAGGGGAGGGCTAATGCAAATTACAGTCAGAAAAGAGAGTTAAGGTCTTGGGTTCGAGCCCAAACGGCGCCTGAGGACAGGCGCTTGTGGCAAGCACTAACGTGCTGCATATGCTCACTTCGTTCGCGCCTAAAGGCTTGTTAGAGGTCTTGGATTCTCGCCCAAACGGCGCCTGAGGACAGGCGCTTGTGGCAAGCACTAACGTGCTGCGTATGCTCACTTCGTTCGCGCCTAAAGGCTTGTTATGGGTCTTGGATTCTCGCCCAAACGCAAAAAAGCAAGCTGATGCTTGCTTCATTGTGATCCGTTTGGGGCTCGAACCCAAGACCCCAACATTAAAAGTGTTGTGCTCTACCAACTGAGCTAGCG
>CAVIKQ010000142.1:3943-4309 GCA_963643305.1 Eggerthellaceae bacterium | reverse complement strand
GTACATATTTGTGATAGGAGTTCTTTTCCTTGCTGCCCTAATTTTTTTATCGGGAAGCTATAAGAAACAGTACGAGTTCTTTAAGCATAGGATGTACACCTCTTTTAACAATTTCAGACCCTACCTGATGCAGTTTGTGGTATTGGCTATGGCTGTTCCGCTAATCATAATTGGTATAAGGGGCGGAGTCACAAGAACAATAAGACCTATTACCCTTAGCAATGCCGGCGACTATGTAGACAAGGCCATTCATACCTCGGCGGTGCTCAACACCCCTTTTTCGCTTATACGTACAGCCGGCAAGAGACAGTACACATTGCAGAAATTTTATCCCTCTTACGAGGCTATGGAGCAGATTTACACACC
>CAVIKQ010000142.1:0-3933 GCA_963643305.1 Eggerthellaceae bacterium | reverse complement strand
CCTGTGCATACTCCGGCCTTAGAGGAGCGGGATTCTACCTCTCTCTTCCCTGTCACCTCAGAAAAGAAGAATGTTATAATTCTTATACTGGAGAGTTTTGGGGCAGAAAACATGCAGTTTTTGAACAAGAGCCTGAGAACAAATTTTACTCCGTTTCTCGATTCTCTGCGCAAGGAGGGGATTCTGTGTACCAACGCTTTTGCAAACGGCCGCAAGTCTATAGATGCAGTGCCATCTATAATGGCTTCGATACCAACACTTATGGAGTCGTTTGCCGTTACACCGTATGCCAATGACGCCTTTAGAGGTCTGCCCCGAATATTAGACTCCTTAGGTTATTATACCGCCTTCTTTCATGGTGCGCCAAACAATTCCATGGGGTTGCGTGCTGTTACAAATCTGTGCGGTGTAAAGAACTATTTTGGTAAGGATGAGTATGGCAACAATTCAGACTTCGACGGAGCGTGGGGCATTTGGGATCACAAGTTTTTGCCATACGTTGCAAAGACAATCTCAACATTCAAAGAGCCGTTTTACGCCTCTATCTTTACCCTCTCATCTCATCACCCGTTTAAGATTCCCAACGAATACAAGAATACGTTTCCAAAAGGCGAGATTCCTTTGCAAGAGACAATAGCCTATGTAGACAATGCTTTAAAGCTATTTTTTGCAACTATTTCACAAGAGCCATGGTTTAAAAATACCATATTTGTCATTACTCCCGATCATTCAACCTGGAACGGTTATATGCCCCAATATTCTACTCTGCTCGGAACAACTCAGATACCTATTATATATTATGCTCCTCAATTTATCCCTTGCGGAGAATATCATTTAACAACCCAGCAGATAGATATAATGCCAACCCTTTTAGGCATGCTTAATTATAAAGAGCCTTTTATCAGTTTCGGCCGGAATCTTGCTGCCTCAAATAAAACCCCTTTTGCCGTAAACTTTGGAGGAGGTGAGTTTCAGATGGTTCAAGGTGACACCTTATACATAAGGGATATGAATACTCTTAAATCTGTCTATAACTACAAACAAGACAGCCTTTTAAACAACAACCTACTTAAATCCGGAACACTTCAATACAAAAATGTCAAATCTAAAGATGATTTTTTTAAGGCGGTGGTGCAGCAGTATATGAATAGGCTTATAGAGGACAACCTTCTTATTAGATAAAAAGTTGTCTAAAAAGGCAATTTCTGCGTTACGCTCACTTTTTAAATCCTCACGTACCTTAAGTACGCTCCGGTGTTAAAAAGTTCGCAAGCCTTGTATTTGCACTTTTTATACAACTTTTTGGCGTAGTGGTGGTGATTGCGGACATTTCGCTTTTGAAACTTTGTATAATCAGCGCATTTTAATAAGCCGTCTATTACAGTAATGATATCAGAGTAGTTGTGTACAAGCCTTGAACTTGCACTTTTTATACAACTTTTTTAGTTGTGGAAGAGATATGTGTCTTAAAGTCTCAATGTTCCTCACGTACAATAGTACGCTGCGGACATTTCGCTTTTGAAACTTTGTATAATCAGCGCATTTTAATAAGCCGTCTATTACAGTAATGATATCAGAGTAGTTGTGTACAGGCCTTGTATTTGCACTTTTTATACAACTTTTAAAAAAAAGAGACCGGCCTTTAATAATAAGGGTCGGTCTCCTCTGTCTGTCTTTGATTAATTAATTTGCGTCGGACGTGTCCATCAGATGATATACATTCTGAACATCATCATCATTCTCTATCTTCTCAAGAAGTTTGTCTACATCTGCCTTCTCCTCCGGAGTAAGTTTCTTTAGCTCTGTGGTAGGGATTCTTTCAAACTGTCCCGATATAATCTCAAAGCCGTTCTCCTCTAAATATTTCTGAATCTCACCAAACGACTCAAAAGCACCGTAAATGACAATCTCCTCTGCCCCCTCCTCTGTCTCATCTTTAAAGACCTCATCTGCACCATAGTCTATAAGTTCAAGCTCAAGCTCCTCAATATCAACACCCTCCTTGGGCTTAACCTTAAATACACATTTGCGCTCAAACATAAAGTCTACACTTCCCGATGTGCCCAAAGAGCCGCCGAATTTATTAAAGTAGCTTCTTATATTGGCAACGGTCCTTGTTGTGTTGTCTGTTGCAGTCTCTACCAAGATAGCAATGCCGTGAGGACCATATCCCTCATAAACTGCCTCCTTGTAGTCTGCCGTATCCTTCTCAACTGCCCTTTTGATAGCCCTTTCTATATTCTCCTTAGGCATGTTCTCACTTTTGGCAGTCTGTATAAGTGTTCTTAGTTTTGGGTTTGTAGCAGGGTCCGGTCCGCTTTTAGCCGCTATAGTAATCTCCTTTCCAAGTCTTGTAAAAACGCGGGCCATGTTTCCCCAACGTTTGAATTTTCTCTCTTTCCTAAATTCAAAAGCTCTTCCCATAATATAAATTATTGTAATCTTTCTATGTACTTGTCTATATCCATCCCCTCAATGGATTGCGGATATTTCTCCTTAATCTTTGTATAGCACTCAACAGCTTTGGCTTTGTCTCCCAACTCCTCATTCACCAGACCGGCCTTCATAAGGTATGCAGCAGAGAATATATCATTTGACAAATCAGCTGCTTTGGTAAAATAACCGAGAGCCTCCTTGTAGTTGCCAAGTCCAACGTATGAATCCCCTATATTAGACAAAGCACGGGCAGCCATTATATCATCTTTACTGTTGTATTTTTTCAGATAGTCAATGGCATTCTGGTAATTGCCAAGCTGAAGTTCGCATACACCGGCATAAAAATATACAGCCTCACCTGCCTTTGTTCCGTAATCGGACACAATCTGTTTAAAACCAAGCACATTACCATCTCCATTAAGAGCCTTTTCAAAGTCGTTGTTACGGAAATATTGCTCGGCCATAAATGTTTGCGCTTGCGCATCCTGCTGAGCCGGCAGTGAAACGAAGTGGTGGTATGCCAAACCTCCAACTACAATTAAAATTAGTACAGTTACAGCGCTAATCAACTGTTTCTTATAAGTTTGTAAAAATTTCTCTGTTCTGGTTAAGGCTTCTCCTACTTCCACCTTTTCCGCTACTTCTTTGTTGTTGTTAATCTTAGACATTTTTAATATGTTTTTTTATGCAGGACGCAAATTTACAACAATTTGTTCAAAAGTAAAAAAGAAACTTTGGTAATTACTATCCGGCAGGGGCAGCATACAATACCCTATTAAGAAAGCAGGACAAGATTTTGAGAATATTGGTAGATTAAATGACTATTGCTTTAATATGCTTTATAAATTTATATCTTTGTTTCATACTGATTTGCGCTCATTAGTAAACAGCCTTGAAAATTTTGTTTTCAAGACCGTTTTGTTTAAATGGACATAATTATGAAATTAATCTGTACTATAATAGTGCTATTTATATACTCCTTTTTTATGGAAAGTATGGCATATGGCCAAACTACTCAGCGTGATGGCATAAAAATAATACTCGAAGAGGCGTATTATCGAGACCAAGCTCCTCGCCAAATAATAGATAGTCTTATTAGAACTGGTATATTGGATGGTAATGAATATTTGCCACTCATAGAACAGCAAAAGCAAGCAGACAGTATTAATTTAGCTGTAGTATTACCCATAATTGACATGATTTATGAATCTCATTTGTATGATTTGGATTCCATGTCGTACAGGGCATGTTGGACAATAATACAGCATGCTCCTGATGCTGTCATGTATAAATATAAAGAATTTATACAGCAACTGGTCAAAAGAAGGTTTATATCTCTAAACTCATACATGTCCTATATTGATCGCTGTAAAATCAGACAATCCAAAGCGCAAATATACGGTTGGCAATTTAAAAGGTTATCTAATGGCTTAATTATACAGTTCCCAATACTTTTGGGAGTTGAATCTGCATGGAAGGAATTAGGACTTGAATATA
>CAVIKQ010000141.1:3937-4316 GCA_963643305.1 Eggerthellaceae bacterium | reverse complement strand
TACGTATACCATGTTTTAATCTCAATGATTTAAGTCTAAATACCAAATCGGAGATTAATAATAGCTCACAAAATGTTCCATATATAGAACATTATTTATATCTTTGCAGTTAGAATGAAGATGATGGGATGATGCTAAAAAAAATCAAAGTAATAATGTATAAAGAGGTGGATTCGTTTCTTGATACATTGCAAGAAGATGCAAAAAATAAAATTATCTACAACGTAGATAAAGTAGCAAATGGGCATATTGACAAAGAAATATTTAAAAAATTGGAAAGTACAGACCTTTGGGAATTTAGGACACTGTTCAATGGTATTCACTATAGGTTGTTAGCATTTTGGGACACTGAAGCAGAAACATTGATTGTGGCAACTCA
>CAVIKQ010000141.1:0-3927 GCA_963643305.1 Eggerthellaceae bacterium | reverse complement strand
CTCAAAAGACACCACAAAAAGAGATTTGCAAAGCTGATACAATTAGAAGACAATACTTTGAAGCAAAAAAGTTGGGATATGGAAAATAAAGATTTTTATTCATTAGATGAAATTAAAGATAAGCATATAGGCAAGATTGACACTCCGCATAGGGAGAAATATGAAGCAGAACTACAATCCTTTCTTGTTGGTGAGGCTATTAAGAAAGCACGTAAGTCACAAAATATGACACAAAAAGATTTGGCTTTAAAGATTGGGGTTCAAAGAGCGCAAGTCTCAAAAATAGAAAGCGGAAGGAATCTTACACTCGCCACCGTTGCAAGGTGCTTTAAGGCTATGGGCTTAGAGGCATCCTTAAACATTAAAGGTTTAGGTAGTTTTGTACTCTGATAAATACTTAGTGTAGCATACTATACACATGAAAAAAGTGGCCTAATGTTTCTTATCACACTATACCACTTGTATTTAGTTAGCTCCAACGCAGTAGTAGCCTTTTTATTTAATCTTCTGGCACCATTGGCGAGCTGCCACAAACATCCCAACCCACGGTGTAACCTCATCCATAGCATCACCTTTATAATATGCCCAGTTCCAAGGTCTTAGGCAACGTTCCGGGTGAGGCATCATGGCAAGATGACGGCCATCTGAACTAACAACACCTGCAATGGCATCGGGAGAACCGTTAGGATTACCAGGGTAAGCGTTATAATTATATCTTACAGCAACTTTAAACTTGCTCCAATCAGGTGTGCCATTCTGAGCAGGGAAAGAGAATTTACCCTCTCCGTGAGCCACCCAGATACCCAACTTACTGCCAACTAAAGGGGCAAGCATTATAGATGGGGAATCTTCAACTGTAACCCCAACAAACGCACTTTCATATTTGTGAGAATCATTGTGAACCATCTTTGGAGAGTGCTCTCTTTCTGTTGGGGTTATAAGGCCAAGTTCTGCCATGAGCTGACATCCATTGCAGATTCCAAGGCTGAGAGTATCCTTACGGGCATAGAACTCGTCTATTGCAACTTTTGCCTTAGGATTATAGAGGAATGCACCTGCCCAGCCCTTAGCCGAACCAAGGGTGTCTGCATTTGAGAAACCGCCAACAAACACAATCATCTTCACCTCTTTAAGAGTCTCACGCCCGGAGATAAGATCTGTCATGTGAACATCTTTAACACGGAATCCGGCAAGGTGAAGAGCCCAAGCCATCTCCCTGTCTCCGTTAGAACCCTTCTCCCTAATGATTGCAGCAACAGGGGCATCCTTTTTTACCCCCTTTTCTCCAATAGTACTATCTATCTTCCCTACAAAATTTGCAGGGAATTTATATTGTAATGGCTGGTTGCTGTAGTTTATATATCTTTCATTGGCACATTTGATGCCAACTTGCCGTATATCAAATAGATAAGAGGTCTTAAACCAAAGATCTCTCAGATGGTCTATATCTAAAGAGAGCCCGGCGGGATTCTCCCCTTTAAGGGCAAAATCGCTTATTACAACCTTTCTTACAGGAAGAGGGGTACCAATGAACATAGCTTTTGGAGCTGTAGCCTCAATCTCTGCCAAAATAGGAGAGGTAACAATATTTATAATATTAGAAACCTCATCTAATTTAGAGGCATCAACCTGCATTACAACACCCGGAGCCTCACTAAAGAGCATCTTAAAAATAAGCTCTTTGGTGGTCTTGCCCTTATCTGCAAAACATTTTGTACCACAGGCAGCCTCGGCAACCTGAGCATACATATTGAGAATCTTGCCATTGATTGCCAGACCTCCGTTTACATTAGGGAATGTCATCTCTAACAGTGTGGTAATAAGACCTCCGGCAGATATATCATGACCGGCCAGAACAAGCCCTTTGTCTACCAACTGCTGAACAGCATTAAAGCATCTCTCAAAGTATCTGCTGTTTGTAACATCGGGAACAGAATTACCTACCTGTCCCATTACCTGGGCCAAAGCCGAGCCGCCAAGTGCAGTAGCTGCAGCCTGTTCAAACCTCTCTACCCTACCCACTCCGTTTACAGGGGTTGTAAATGGCATATATAGAATAACAGAATTCTCAGACCCCTTTATTTGTGGGGTTACAACCTTTCTAATATCTGTTACAGGGGCAACGGTAGAGATAATTAGCGTACCTGGCGAGATTACAGTATCACCGTTAGGATATTTTTGGGTCATGCTCATTGAGTCTTTGCCGGTTGGTATGTTTATTCCCAACTCACAGGCAAAATCAGACGCCCCCTTAACAGCTCTATATAACCTGCTGTCCTCCCCCTCATTACGGCATGGCCACATCCAGTTGGCACTTAAAGAGACCCCTTTAAGGCCATCTTTCAGTGGTGCCCAGACAAGATTGGTCAACGCCTCGGATATTGCCAACCTGCTACCTGCCGCACTATCTATAAGGGCAGCCATTGGGGCATGTCCCATAGAGGTTGCCACCCCCTCGTTTGTGTCGTAACCAAGAGCAATAACACCAAGGTCGTTAAGCGGCAGCTGTATCTCTCCGCAAGTCTGCTGATGTGCTATAAGTCCCGATACGGATCTGTCTACCTTGTTGGTAAGCCAGTCTTTACAGGCAACGCTCTCAAGCTGAAGCACCTGTTCAAGATAAGAGCTGAATTTATCGGGAAGCGGAGAAAGAGGCTCAAACTTATAGTCCTTGGTAATATCCCTCATATAGGTTTTAGGGGCACTTCCAAACATATCGGACATCTGCAAATCTATTGCAGCTTCTCCTGTCTTCTCATTTTTAAGGGTAAAATTATGCTTTCCCGTAGTCTCCCCAATCACATACATAGGGGCACGCTCCCTCTCTGCAATTGCCTTTAACTCAGCCACATCCTTTTCATCCATCACCAAGCCCATACGCTCCTGACTCTCGTTGCCTATTATCTCTTTAAGGCTCAGGGTTGGATCTCCTACAGGCAGCTTGCTTATATCTATAGTGCCTCCGGTCTCCTCAACCAACTCAGAAAGGCAGTTGAGATGCCCCCCCGCACCATGGTCGTGAACGGAGACTATTGTGTTTACATCATTTTCCGATATTGCACGTATTGCGTTGTAGACCCTCTTCTGCATCTCCGGGTTTGAACGCTGAATAGCATTAAGTTCTATGGCATTTGAAAAAGCTCCTGTATTAACAGAACTTACAGCGCCTCCTCCCATTCCAATCCTATAGTTGTCACCTCCTAACAGCACAACCTTGTCGCCTACCTTGGGTGTCTCTTTTATGGCATCCCTGCTCTTGGCGTAACCGATTCCGCCGGCAAGCATTATGACCTTGTCAAAGCCAAACTTCTTAATCTTATCAGCCTCAGCGGTTAACAGACTGCCGCATATTACAGCCTGGCCAAACTTGTTGCCAAAATCGCTTGCTCCGTTTGAAGCCTTTGTAAGTATCTCCTGAGGGGTCTGGTACAGCCACTCCCTTGGCTGCTTGTGCTCCCAGTTTCTTGGGGTAAGCAACGCCTCTGCAAGATTATCCTCTTTGGCCTCTGCCATATCTGCGGCCAAATCTTTTGTTGTTACCGCTCTGTTTATACCCGGAGTCTCCTCTATTTTATTGTCGAACCTTGGATAAGAGGTTATGTAACATGCTGTTCCTGCTATAGGGAAACTTCCCTTACCTCCGGCAATACGATCTCTTATCTCTCCTCCGCTGCCTGTTGCTGCCCCGTTGAACGGTTCTACTGTTGTAGGAAAATTATGTGTCTCTGCCTTTAGGCTGATAACTGTCTCCTCCTCCTTAATTACAAAGAAATCCGGTTTGCTCCCGCTTGCCGGATGAAACATTCCAATCTTTGGTCCAACTATAAAGGCACAATTATCTTTATATGCACTCACAATAAGGTTTGGATTCTCCTGACTGGTCTTCTTAATCATCTTAAAAAGAGAACTCTCCATCTCTTTGCCATC
>CAVIKQ010000140.1:0-4348 GCA_963643305.1 Eggerthellaceae bacterium | reverse complement strand
ATCGGGAAGTGCTCTGCATGTTTGCCCTCTATAAGCTCGTCACATGCCTTAACAATGGCATCTTTAATCTCAGCAGATACTAAACCAAGCTCGTGGTTTGCAAGGATAGCGCCCTTTTTGGTTATGCCAAAGCCCTTGATAAATTCCGGATAATCCGAAAGTTTATTGTTGCTTATATTAAAGTTTTCTATGGCTCTTAGTGTCTGAACTCCAAATAGAGCCTCTTGTGGAACGGCTTTGTCACCAATGAGGTCGTGTTCCATTCTTGTTTTGCCGGATGTGGCAAATTTATATTTAATCATCTGTCTATTAGTTTTGGTTATAATAATTAATTTATAATCTTTTGCAAATTGGAGAACAAATATAATATATTAAAACTCATTTGCGCCATTTAATAAAAAAATTATTTACCGGGGCGGTATAGAGTGTGATAATCTTGCTTTAACTATGACTTTAAGGGCAGATTTTATATGAAAAACCTGTTTACTCTGGTAAGTACCTGAGGAAGGGCAAATACAACAACTTTGTCGTATGATCTTATCATTGTCTCTTCATGCACAATAATACCCTCTTCCCCTCTGGTTATGCCGCCTATTATGGCCTCTTTTGGGAATTTTAACAGTCCGAGAGGGGCTTTGGTTATATCGCTATCGGGACTTACAATAAACTCAAGAATCTCTGCGTCGGAGCCGTTGAGACATTTTATTGAGCGTACCTTGTTGCTTAACGTAAAGCGGAATATTCTTCCTGCGGTGGTGAGTTTTTTGTTTATGACTGCATCAACCCCCATCCCCTCTGCCAACTTGATATATTCTATGTTCTCAACCTCTGCAATGGTCTTTTGAACTCCCATCCTTTTTGCGGCAACGCTTGAGAGTATGTTTATCTCTGAGTTGCTGGTTACGGCTACAAAGGCGTCAAAGTCTTTTATCCCCTCTTCAATAAGAAGATCCGAATTTCTACCGTCTCCGTTGATAATAAGGCATTTGGATAGTGCGTCTGCAAGGTATTCGCACCTTTCCGGGCGTTGTTCAATTATCTTAATGGTGTCTGCAACGTTTTGCATCTTCTTTGCCAACATCTCGCCTATCCTTCCGCCGCCAACTATCATTATGCTTTTTATTTCAATCTCATGCTTGCCGGATATTTTCAGGGCCTCTCTCACTCCGTCTCTCGTGCATATAAGAAAGAGCTGGTCGTTCTCCATGAATTTTGTCTCGGCATTTGGGATTATGGTGTTGCCGTTTCGAGCAATGGCCACAGGTTTAAAGAGATCTTTGTGTTCTGCGGTGCATATATCTTTTTCCGTTTTGTTTATAAGCGGGGCACCGTCGTCTAACCTTACAACAACCATCTGGAGGGCTCCTCTGGAGAACTCCATGAATTCTGTTGTTCCTGTCTGCTTAAGCAGGTCTATTATCTCGTATGAGGCAATCTTCTCCGGATAAAAAAGCAGGTCTATCCCCATCTCTGTAAAGAGAAGCTTGTTTTCATGCTTCATGTACTCGTCGTTGTTTACGCGGGCGGTAACCTTCTTTGCTCCAAGTTTCTTTGCAAGGAGTGCGCTTATTATGTTAACATCCTGATCCTTGGCCGGACTTACGGCAATGAACAGATCTGCGCTTGGAACTCCTGCTCTCTCCAAAACAGCTATAGAAGTGGGGTTGCCTACAATTGTAATGACATCTGCAGACTCAGACAGCTTGTTTAATCTGTTCTCGTCTGCATCAATTATAGTTAGGTCATTGGCTCCTGTACTTAACATCTTTGCAAGGTGGCTTCCAACCTCACCTGCTCCGGCAATAATGATTCTCATTTTATATTAATGTTATCCATAATAAGTCTCTTCCCCACAAATCTCCCGGTTCTGATATATCAGCCTCCGCTATCCACACTACGGTGCAATATTAGTCAAAATAATTCAATGACAGATATTCAAGTTTCAGCACCAGGTCACTTTTCTTCGTAGTGAAATCTCATTGCCATTACAAACACTGTGATAATCTTTTCATCAACCTGATAGACAAGCCTGTCTTTGTGATTGATTCTACGAGTCCAAGCTCCTGCGAATTGGCATTTCAGCGGTTCAGGTTTCCCTGTGCAACTGAACGGATGTTCTTGCAACTCGCGAAGCATGCCTTTAATCTTTTCAGCAGTTTTTGGATTGGTTCTATTCCAGAAATCCATATCTTCGGCAGCTTGTGGCGTAAATGCAATCTTATAGTTCATCAATATTTACCTCCTTATAATTACCCTTCTTCACATCGTCCATTCCCTTAAGAATAGCCTTCTCCATCTTTTTGGAGGAGATAAGATACTCAGTCTCTTTTATTGAATTATACTCATCCAAAGAGATAAGGACGGCAGACTCACTGCCCCTGCTAATAATTACCTCTTGGTTGTCATATATGACAGCATCAAGGTATTGCTTTATGTTCGCCCTAAAATTTGTGGCACTTGTTGTGGTCATATAACTAATTTTTGCAAATATATGTACATTATTATGTACATACAAATGCTTTATATTATCTTTCTTTCAATATGGTTATTATATTGGAGATGGTCAAACTGCCTTTTAAAAAAGTTTAAAGTATTTTCTATACCAATTTGCTGTGTAGCTGTTCATCATACCGGCCCAATCCTTGGAATCTGCCTTTAGGAGCTTCTTTTCAAATGAAGCCTGTTCTTTGTCTACCATCCCCTGGAATTTTTCCCTTTTGTCTATCCACCTGCCAATATTGCCGGCGTAGTCTTCAGCTATGGCATGCCAATGGTCAACACACTTCCAGTAATTGCTGTTAGGATAGTTGAGACGTAGGTTTTTAATATCTTTAAGATGCTTCTGATATGCCTCAGAAGGGGTCTCAAAACGATGCCAGCCTACCGGAGATTCGCTCATTCCAAGATACCACGGGATGAAAGCCTCTGTGCAGGGGCGGCCTGCAGCAACCCACATTATACATCCGATTTCGCGTGGAAGATTGCTACGGAGCTGGAAAATGGTACATACTATTGTATTGTTCCGGCAGATTAATTGAGGGTGGTTGCCATCCTCATTTGTATCTGCGTGTGTAGATAAAATGGCCTTGAGGTCATTCATGTCAACTTTCTTTGCCGGTGTTATCATAGCCTCCATTGTTTCCCATGAATAATCATAATTGCCTCCGCTTATATGGTTGAGTGCATGGCGGTGACGGGTGATGTTATGATTAGAGGTGACTGTATTTGGAGATGCATACGCGTTTCTGAATGAAAATTCGCCATCCTTTTTGGGGTCGTACCACCCTTTCTTTATTGCGTAATCTACAAGATCTTGACTTCCAAGGAAGTTTGCCTTGTCTGACAGATCAACTTTGTCTATGACGTAGTAGTTTGGAATAAGCATCACCTTGTCATCCGGCACGCGCTGAGCTACCCAGTGGCGTCCCTTTACAACAGAGACAATCCACCCCTCGGTTGGGTCTGCAACCAAATATGTACGTCCGCTTCCACGGTAGCCGTATTTCTCTATCATCTCACCAATCAGCTCTGCGGCGTGTCTGGCAGAGGTGGCAAATTTGGCTACGTTTACACGTACATCATAGAGAATGCCACCTTCGGTAAAATCTTCTGTCTCCTCTTTAGAAGAACAGCCGTCCGATGCAATACATACGCCATATTCGTTCATAAAGGCATCAGCTTGCTCCATCTTTGGGAATTCTGCCCAGATATATTTTGCCGTACCATGCTTTGTCTCATTTACAACATAGATATTGAGCATCTGCTCACCGGAATCGTCTTCGTTGTGTCCCATAAGTACTGTTCCGTCAACTGTTGCAGCACGTCCGGCGATTATTCCAAAGCAGTTTTCATTGTTCTGCGCCATAACTGTTGCAGCGCAAACAATAAATAAAAGTGAAATTAATAGCTTCTTCATCCTATTATAATTTTATATTTAAGTCTAACCCTATGGCGTTTATCTATCACAAATTTAAGCAATGTTTAGAAGATTTTTTATATGATATTCAAATCCTGACCTTAACTAAAAATGGTTGTCATATTTGGAGATGGTCAAACTAATTTTTAAAAAAGTTTAAAGTAGTTTGGTGGCTCATTGGCGAAATCAGGTTGTTTTAGGTGAAGAGACATGATATCCAACTTGCTTTTATTCAAAGATACCATTTTTTTACACTGAGAGAAGCAAGTGACAACCTCTAACCAAAAATCAGTTCGGTACATACAATATTTCCTATAGAGAAACCCATTGTAAAAACATCAGTATATTGAGTAGTGAATATACACCAAGCCTTTTGCATGTCTATAGCTGACACAAATGCCAGAATCTGACAATTCTCTAATTCTGTTTGGT
>CAVIKQ010000139.1:0-4372 GCA_963643305.1 Eggerthellaceae bacterium | reverse complement strand
GCCCCATTGATTAGGCACACGCACTTGATACACCACATCTTGTAATAAAGACTGCGATAATCGTGAGTACAAACAAGCATACTGCAAAACAGTAGCTGCGTTCTCTTTCTGCGAAAAAATATGTAAAAACCAGTAACCTCAATATCCCTCTTCCCCAGAATATAGAGTATTAAAACTAAGGCAGGTCTTCTGACTTGTTCTACGTTCTGCTGTCTTCCCTTAAAAATAAAGTGACCAAATGAATGCAAAACGCTTTGAAAAGAACTCACAGCTGAGGGGACAGTCTCGGATTCTAACCGAATTCCCTATTCAATTCATAAAGAAAAACTCCCATGAATCACCTTAGCGGTGCAAAGGTATGTATGAATTATTTCAGGCGCTAATAAAATCCAAAATAATTTTCATTACTCTAAAATTACCCCAAGAGACGCCGCTTGCAATTTGTTTTAAAAACTGCAATCTTTTTACCATATAAAAAGATATAATTCAAGAATGATACGTAATGGTACGAGTAGTAATATATTTATAAATCAAATGATTATGCCGAGGCGTAGTGATTGTAAACAAAGTTTAAAATAAAAGAATTGTAAGGACAAGGAGCCGTGCAAATCATAAAAAATATCATTTGAGACATTGTTGAATATACAGAAATATAGAATATTAAAAGGGGTTATTTATAACACAGCTGTTATAAATAACCCCTTTATCCTATTGCCAATTTATACAGATTACTGCTGCTTTCCGTTAAGCAATCCTGCCGCTTTCATATACGAAAGGTTCTTTAGATAGAGCTGGAAATAGGCATCTACCTTTGTTGCGTAGGCACTTTGCCACAGAGCCTGTGCCTCAAGATAATCGGACAGTGTCTCAAGCCCATTGTTGTACCGGCTCTTGCTCAGCTTCATATTCTCCTCTGCCTGAGAGAGAGAACGGTCTGCAATCTCCCGTTCCAACAAGGCCTCATCCAATTCATTTATTGCTTTTGTAAGTTCGAGCAACATAAGCTCATCCTTGCTCTCCTTCTCTGCCTCTGCCTTTGCCAATTGCTCCTTTGCCGCTTTAACCTTATTGTGTTGCGCTCCAAAATGGAAGATAGGGAACTTTAGACTAACCATAGCTGTGCCGGAAAAACCGTTAAGAAGTTTGGAATCATTAACTTTTAGGGCGTTCATATAGCTGTACATCCCTTTAAGTCCAAATTGCGGCAACATCTCGCTTCTTGCAAGCCTAACCTGCCGGTCTGCAGCCTCAACCTGTTTGTTAAGCATTTGGTATTCAATACGCTCCGTAATATCTGTAACTGTAACCTCTCCTGCAACATTGGGAAGTTCGTCAGATACTGTAATCCTGCTTGTAAGAGGCTTGCCAATGTAATGGCACAGATTCATCATGGCAAGACGTTGGGCATTCTCTGCCTTTCTTACGGCAAGGAGGCTCTCATTTAGCTTTACTGTAACTTTAAGGAGGTCATTCTGAGGCTTTAGGCCATGTTTGTACGCGCTCTCTACATTCTCCATAAGCTCTTTAAGAACTGCGTTGTACTTTACGGCAACCTCCTTCATCTGCTGTGCCTTTACCAACAGAACATAAGCCTCCTCTGTCTTTACAATAACCTCTGTTGCTGTGAGAGATTCATTCATCCCTGCAACATCTCGCCCAATCTCAGCCAATTTGTATGCAGAGCGCACTTTACCACCCATATAGAGAGGCTGCTCCAAACTTACACCGGCTATATAGAACATCTCTGTTTTATATTTTAAATCTACTCCGGGGAAATATGCATAACTGCCATTCGGTACAAGCGTGCCTGTTGAGGGGTCTAATGCCAAGACCGGCAGATTGCCCCCGGTAATGGAAAAGGCTCCGTCTGCATTACTGTATCCGGCTATCCCCTGAGCATACAGGTTGGGGTAAAAGTTTGCCCTGTAGCTTTTGTACAGATGTTCTGCAGCAGCTTTTTGTTTAGAAGCAGATGCCAAATCCTTATTGTTCTGCAGGGCTAAGCTGCAACATTGTTCCAAGGTAAGCGGCTTGCCATCTTCTGTACTGCCGGCATACAGCGCACAAGGGGCTGTAAACAACAGATTGATGCACAGAACAGTATATATTTTTAATCTATTCATTTTTGCTATTATTTTTAATGTTAAAGAACAACGCATACAATATTGGAATAAATATAAGGGTAATAAGGGTTCCAAAGGTAAGGCCACCCATTATACTTGCTGCCAATGACCCAAACATAGAGTCGGAAAGCAGCGGTATCATTCCAAGAATTGTGGTAAGAGCAGCCATACTTACCGCACGCAGACGGCTCTGAGCGCTGTCTATAAGTGCTGTTATAGGCTCAACACCATTATTAAGCTGCAGCGTAATCTCATCCATAAGTACAATACCGTTCTTGAGTACCATCCCTATAAGGCCAAGTGTACCCACTATTGCAACAAAATTGAACACCTGTCCTGTAAGCAGCATAACAGCTACAACACCAATAATTACAAATGGTATGCAACAGAAGATTATTATAGGCTTCCTGTAATCCTTAAAGAGCATTATAAGAATGGCTATCATTAGGATTATTGCAAAAGGGAAGCTCTTAAAGAGATACTTCATAGACTGGTCACTTGCACTCTTCTCCCCCTGCCAGTTGAGAGAATACCCCTCCGGCAGTTCAATAGACTCTATCTGTTCTGCAATGGCAGATCTGGCCTTCTCTGTCTCTATACCCGGAACAGGAGAGCACTGAACCCGCTGGCTTCTCTGACCGTTATAACGGGGCACTACCGGATCTTCCCATTTAATATCTACCCCTTTGGCAACCTGTTTAAGCGGTGTACTCCCCATAAGCTGCTCTATAATATCATCTTTCTCCAACAAGCCGGCTTTGAATTTAACCATTGTCTCGTGAGAGAGCAGTCCGTTAACCCTTGGTAGGGTTGAGAATACCTGTGTGTTGCCAATATTGTCTATAGGTTCACCCCTTTCGTTAAGACATTTTACATATATCTTCTTGTTATGTATGCCATCGTAAAAAGAGCCTATTGGAATACCTCCGTTTGCAGAGAGCAACGATATGCTCACATCATTTCTGCTAAGCCCCAATGCCCTTGCGGCAGGCTGGTCATATTCAACTGCCAGATAAGGGACTTTAGGCTCCCAATCTGTTGTTATGAGATAAACATACGGAGACTCCTCCATAATCCTTGTAGCCTGTGCAGCAAGATTGTGAAGCACTTCGGGATCGGGACCTGTAAACTGAGCCTCAATAGGATACTTCTTAAACATCAGATTGTATCTCTTTAGTTTTACGTATGCCTGAGGATAGTTCTCAGATAAATACTCCTGAATCTCATCTATATTGGATACCAAAGATTTAGGGCTTGTAAAATCTATTATAAGCTCGCCGTAAGATAAAGACGGGTAGGCAATGCTTCTTACTAAATTATATCTTCCCGGCGTTCCTCCAATAGAGGTGGTAATATTGGTTATCTCCTTATTGGTCTTTAGATATGCCTCTATCTCTGCAAGGTCATGCTCTACCTGTGTATAGTTTGTTCCCTCGGGCAGTTTGTACTCCATATAAAGCTGGTCATATTCCATATCGGGAAAGAAACCATGCTTCATAAACCTGTAGCCCCAAATAGCCAGTACAAGCAGGGCTACCATAAACAGAACAGAAGAGACTCTGTGTGCAAGTCCAAATTTAAGACAACCTCTAAGGGCTGCGTAAATTTTTCCGTTATATACCCTCTTGCCGTTGCTTGCATTGGTTGCATCAGGCTTTATCTTTAACATCCTGTTGGCCATGAGCGGTACATGCATCAGAGCTAACACCCAGCTTAGCAGCAGGGAAACAGCTAATACTATGAACAGGTCTCTTGTATATACACCTGCAGTATCGGGAGACATAAAGATAGGAAGGAAAGCTATGATTGCTATGAGTGTAGCGCCCAACAGCGGCATGGCTGTCTGCTTGCCTATATCTGTAAGAGCCTGCATTCTTGGCTTTCCGGCTTTAAGGTCTACCAATATTCCATCTATTATGACTATGGCATTATCTACCAACATACCCATTGCCAATACGAATGCTGCCAGAGAGACACGTTGCATGGTGCCCCCGGCGCTTTGCAGAAATAGGAATGAACCGAACACTGTAACAACCAAACTTATACCTATTATCAGGCCGCTCTTGAATCCCATTGTTATCATAAGTACAACAACCACTATGATAACAGACTCTATTAGATTTATAATGAATGTCCCAAGAGAATCGCCTACTCTTTGCGGCTGATAAAAGACCTTGTTGTACTCCACACCGGCAGGCAGTCTGGTCTCCTCCAACTGTTTTAAGGTCTTGTCTACCTCTGCTCCAACC
>CAVIKQ010000138.1:0-4423 GCA_963643305.1 Eggerthellaceae bacterium | reverse complement strand
GTTGTAATGTACTCATCGGCCTTATGACTTCTGGCAGAGTCTCCGGGTCCTAACTTTACAGCAGGAATATCTAACCTCATCCAGTCTGATGTAGTAGGGGAGAGGAAACTTTCTAAACCTGTAAGTGCTCCTGCTCTTAGTAGCAGGGCTCCATAAGGATTCTCTTGTGGTGTTACAGAGCTCTTGTTGTTCAGGTTTCTGGCAGTAATTCTGCTCTGTATTACGTTGCTTATTGTTGCAACTATTTCTCTGTTGCTGTAACACTCTGTAGTCCTTATATCTGCCGTAAATTTTGCCTCTGCAGGAACAATATTGTGCAGTGTGCCGGCATTGAATATGGTTGTATTTATCTTTATATCTCCAAACAGGGGAGATTTTTTTGGAAATTCTATCTTTCTTAATCTGTTTATATCATCAATTGCCTTATAGATAGCATTTTCGCCATCGCCTGTTGCAGCGTGCCCTGCTTTTCCCTCTGCTACACAATCAATTACAAGAAGCCCTCTCTCCCCAATGGCCATTTTAAAACCTGTAGGTTCGCCTACAATAGCACAATCGGGAAATTTAATCGGGCTATTCTCCTTGCTCCACTCCCTAATTTTATTTAAGGCTAATGTCAGGCCGTTGCAACCGCTCTTCTCCTCCTCTGCAGAGAGTACAAGTATGAGGTCTATTTGTGGTTTGTTGCCATTGGTCTCATTATTTTGCTGCATCTCTTTACATTTGCAGAAATAATTTAAGGCTACAGTAATCATACATACAACCGAGCCTCCATCATCATTTGCTCCAAGCCCATAGATTTTATCCTCTTTTATAAATGGTTCCAACGGATTAAAACTGTACTCTTTTGCAGGGGGAACCGTATCTATATGAGAGACCATGAGCAGAGTTGTACTCTCTCTCTGCATAGATTGCGGCATTATTATGATATTGTTGGCAACTCGTTCTATCTTAAATCCATACTCATTTTTATATTCCCCAATCTTATCTATAAGATAATCCGCTCTCCTGCTCTCGTTACAGGTAAGCGATTCAACAGAGAGCATCTGCATTAACAGCTCTATTGCAAATCTTTTATCTAACTGCGTTTCCGGCATATAAATTCACGCTCTTGTATTTAAGTTTATGGTTATGTTAGACTTTAAGTATGGTCTCCTTGTCGTTTAGCAGGTTTACTGCATTTTTGATTATAACCCTGCTCACACCACTGTTAAGGGCATTAAAGGCATTGTCCATCTTGGGAATCATGCCATCTGCTATAATTTTTTCCTGCAACAGGTTCTTGTACTCTTTGGCTGTAATCAACGGAATTACAGACTCGTCATTATCTTTATCATACAGAACACCGTCTTTCTCAAAGCAGTAGATAAGATCTACATTAAAATCCTGGGTCATTGCAACTGCAATGGCAGAGGCCATTGTGTCTGCATTGGTATTCAGCAGGGTTCCGTTTGAATCATGTGTAATGGAGCAGAATACCGGAACCATCCCTCTGCCAAGCAACTGTTCAAGGAAAAGCGTGTCAATCTTATTGGCATCTATATCGCCAACATATCCCCAATCCATTTTTGAATCCTCTCTCTTTACAGCCGGAACAACCCCACCGTCTGCTCCGCACAAGCCTATTGCATTGGTGCCGTATCCCTGTAGCTTGGCAACAATCTGTTTGTTTATGAGTCCTGCGTAGACAGATGTTACCAAACGCAATGTCTTTTCATCCGTTACTCTTCTCCCGTTTACCATCTTAACCTCTATCCCAAGTTTTGGGGAGATCTGCGAGGCTATCTTGCCTCCTCCGTGAATCAGGATTTTAGGGCCTTGTATCTTGTGCAGTTTAAGCAGAAACTCACTTAATGCAAGCGGCTCATCTACAACATTTCCCCCTATTTTAATAATTGTAAGTTTTTTCATATCATTATCTGTGCTTATCTCTATTTTAACATTATTTACATTGGGGTTTTAAAACCCCAACAGAATCTCCTTTATAACTGTTTGAGCTGATACAACTCTGTTTGCAGCCTCCGGAATAACTATAGAGTTGGCGCTCTCTATAACCTCATCTGTAACTATCATATTCCTTCTTACAGGCAGACAGTGCATAAAATATGCATTATCTGTAAGCGACATCTTTTTGCCGGTAACGGTCCAGTCTGTATCCATTGTAATTACCTTGCCGTAGTTTTCATCTTCGAATGCAGACCAGTTTTTTGCGTATATGAAATCTGCACCGTCAAATGCCTTATCCTGATTGTTTGTTATGGTAGCCCCCTTTGTAAACCGGGTAGAGAGCTCATATCCCTTGGGGTGAGTGATTACAACCTCGTAACCGGCAGCTATAGCCCATTGTGCAAATGAATTGGGAACTGCCTGCGGAAGAGCTTTTGGGTGCGGAGCCCATGTAAGTACAACTTTAGGCTTCTCCTTTTTCTTGTATTCCTCTATGGTAATTATGTCTGCAAATGCCTGCAACGGATGTCCGGTAGCCGCCTCTAAACTGATTACAGGCTTGCCGCTGAGACTTACAAACTGCATGATTATTTTCTCGGTATAGTCATCCTGCTTGCTTTCAAATTTTGCAAAACTTCTTACCCCTATAATGTCGCAGTAACACCCCATAACCGGAATAGCTTCGAGTATATGCTCCGGTTTGTCTCCATCCATAACAACCCCTCTCTCTGTCTCTAATTTCCATGCCCCCTGGTTTATATCCAATACCATAACATTCATACCAAGGTTCATTGCAGCTTTCTGTGTACTCAGTCTTGTCCTTAGACTTGAGTTAAAGAATATCAGCAATATGGTTTTGTTTCTGCCCAATTCAGAATCGGCAAACGGATTAGCTTTAACATATTTGGCCTTCTCTAACATAGAAGGAAGATTTTCTACATCGTGTACAGATAAAAAATTTCTCATAACTTCTTAATTTAGATTAACTTCTACAAAATGTTAAGGCATTGTATCAATGCTTTGATAAAATAATCAACCTCCTCTTTTGTAATAGATAACGGAGGCAGCAACCTTATTACATTCTTGCCGGCTCCACCGGTAAAGATTTGTTTCTCAAACAGAAGCCGGTTTCTAAGGTTTTCATACTCCGGATAAAGTTCAATCCCTATCATAAGCCCAATTCCCCTTATCTCTTTAAATGGAGATTTACCGCTCTTTTCAATGCAAGTTGCCGCTACCTTATTCAGTTCATCCATAAGATACTTTCCAACTGTGGCTGCGTTGTTTATAAGGTCATTCTTTACGAGCACCTTTAGTGTTGAGAGTGCTGCTGCACAGGCAAGATGATTTCCGCCAAATGTGGTTCCCAACATACCGTAAACGGGTTTTATTTTAGGGGAGATTATTATTGCTCCCATCGGGAAGCCGTTTGCAATCCCTTTTGCCATTGATACAATGTCTGCCTCCACACTTTTACCATTATGTTCTATATGCTGGTGGGCAAAGAATTTTCCGCTTCTGCCGTAGCCGCTTTGTATTTCATCTAAAATCAGCAGTGTCCCTGTTTTTGTGCATAAATCTCGTGCTGCAACAATAAATTCGTTGTTGGGAATGTAGATTCCTGCCACCCCCTGTATTCCTTCTACTATGAATGCTGCATATTCGCAGCTCTCCAACTCCCTTTGTAACTCATTGATATTGTTAAGTTCCACAAACTTTATATTACCGTTGCAGTTGAATGGAGCCTGTATTTTAGGGTTGTCGGTTGCCTCTACCGCTCCGCTTGTGCGTCCGTGAAAAGCCTTTTTTACTGCAAGTATCTTTTTCCTGCCTGTATGGAATGAGGACAGCTTCATGGCATTCTCATTGGCCTCGGCTCCGCTGTTGCACAAAAAGAGTGAATGATGTGGATAACCGCATACTTTGCCCAACCTCTCTGCCAACTCCCTCTGCAAACCGTTTTTTACGGCATTTGAATAGAATCCTATTTTATTCAGCTGTTCGGTTATTCCGTCTATGTATTCCTGATTTGAGTGACCAATACTTATTACAGCATGTCCACCGTACATATCTAAGTATTCAACCCCTTTATTATCCCATATTTTGCACCCTTTTGCTCTTATAGGCTCAATATCCCACAGTGGGTAAACATCAAATAGATTCATAATTAAAATTTCTTGTAAATGTTTAAAAAGCAGATGGTTTTAATCTTAATCCGCAATCTCTTGGGAATCCGTACATTAAATTCATATTCTCCACAGCCTGCCCGGATGCTCCCTTTATAAGATTGTCTATGACAGAACTTATATGCAGATATTTGTCATGTTTTTCTAAGTGCAGGATTACCTTGTTGGTATTAACAACCTCTTTGAGGCTCACTGTTTTCTCTTTAACAAAAACAAACGGAGAATCTTTATAATAATTTCTGTATAGATTCTCTGCCTCCTCTATGCTAAGGTTGCACTCTGTGTAAATT
>CAVIKQ010000137.1:0-4436 GCA_963643305.1 Eggerthellaceae bacterium | reverse complement strand
GGATTAAACGATACGGTATTCGGATAAAAAACAGCACCGGCAATTTTTACCGTATAATCGATTTTCGGAACAGAAATAACATCATTCTCACGGAGAACTATATCATGTACAGAACCGGGGTTAGCCATAGCCGCCTCCATATCTATAGCTACTGTGTAGGTATCACCTATCTCCAATAAATCTGCCGTAGTTGTATCGGAAACATTCCTTCTTGCTATTTGCATGGCTTTAAACACACGGTCTTTCTCTGCCGATGTCATACGCCGCGTTAGCTTGGCCCCTTTAACATAGGCATCATCTGTAAATCCTTTTGCCCTGTTTATAATATCCGATAATCTTACTACATTCTTCTCAACCACATATTTGCCGGGGAATACAACCTCTCCCGTAACAGCTATTGCCTGTTGCGGCACATACATGGCAGAGCGGTACACATAAACAATATCAAACGGCTCCAACTGCACTCCTGCGTCATTTGGATTCTGCAACAGATTATATTTTAGGATTACCGCCACAGTGTCTGAAATATCCAGCTTACTGTTTACCTCTTTGTCATCCAAAGCTTTTATTCTGCGAGAGATTTCAACCCTGCTTAAAGTTGCAGCCTGTGTTACACCTCCTGCCATTAAAATGGCATCTCCAATTGTCATTCCGCTACGGAACTCATACCGTTTACCCGGAGTATTCACCTCTCCGTCTATGATTATAAAGGTATTGGGTTCAATCTCCTTATTGCTGTAAATCCTAACCCTGTCATCCGGCATAAGTTCTATATCATTTATCTTTCCCAATATCAAATCATTCAGATTAAAGGAAACCTGCTCCCTCTGTCTGTCTTCACCTAATCTTACAATATAGGCACGTCCTGTATAAGCCTCCTCTGTAAGCCCACCGGCGCTCTGCAATAATTGCTTTACACTCTTTACGTCATCTGATATGGAATATGTTCCCGGATACCAGACAGCTCCTGCTATCTCAACTCTGTTCTGGAACCTGCCGCTATTGGCATTTACCGTAACTACATCTCCGTCCTGCATCTTAAACTCCGAGAATTTGTCTGCCGGTATATCAAAAGACTGGGCAACAGCCCCTGTTATAGATATCTCCCCCTCTGCCTTTATACGATCTACATGTACAAATGAGATATTTGCATTGTCAGAAAATCCTCCTGCATACTCCACAAGTTTGTCAAGTGTCTCCGAATCCTTTATCTCATAACGCATAGGGCGTTTTACCGGCCCTTTTATCTCAACTATATTAATGTAAGGGCCTACAATAACAACATCGTTGTCCTCCAGTCTTACATTTGAAGAGAATTTGCCGTTGGCAATGAATTCATACACGTCAAAGGTGCTTGTAAGCTTATTGTTCCTGTACAATTTAATATCTCTTATAGAGCCAAGATCTGTTGGGCCGCCGGCAAGATAGAGTGCGCTTGCCATTGTAGAGAGACTTGGCAAAGTGTATGTGCCGGGGTTTTCAACCTCTCCCAATATATTAATGGTAAAACTACGGATCTTACCAAGCGCAATCTTTACAAATGTGGTTGGGGTGGGGGCTTTTATTCCCGAATATATCTTTGACAGATAGTCCTTCATATTCTTCTCTGCCGTTGCTACTGTCTGCCCCATAAGATAAACAGGGCCTACCTCCGGTATAGATATGGAACCTTCTGGCGATATGGTGGCCGTAATATTGGTGACAACATCTCCCCAAACATCTATAATCACCTCATCTCCTGCAGATAATTTATAATTATCGGGAGTGGGGATATTATAACTTGGAACAAAGTTCAGATTCTTACTTTTAAAGATGTTATGCCCAAAAATAGAGGATCTCCCTCCTGCTGCCGGTGTTGCCTGAGGCATTTCAAGCACAACATTGCGGTCTACTGCATCTGATACAACTGTTTTTTGTACTACAGTGGTGTTAGATGACCCTTTAATCATAGACTCTATCTGAGCCTCACTGTACCCTTGTTGTCTGGCAAGCTGTTTTGCCATCTCTATCTCTCCCTGAGTTTGCGCATACAACTTATTTGAGGGTAGAGAGACCGCAACCATTATAGCAACAGCCGAAAAGAGCGTTCCTATAAACGTATTCGAAAATTTACGGATTGGTAAAATCATAAAAATAAAAATCTAAATACTTGATAATCTGTATATAATCTTATATTAACATTGTCTTAAAATAGCAGACCTCATTAAGGACAAAGTTATAGATATTCTCTATAAACTCCAAGCTTACCGGTCTAACTCCCTGTCTATTTCTTCGTAGACAGAGTTTTTTGATTTGAATTCGGGAACCGTGGTCTTCATAAGCCTTACCATCTCCGGTATCTTAACCCGCTTAGACAGCTCCTCCAATTCACGGACAACCCTTAACGCCTCCTCATAATCATACTCCCTTACCTTTGCAACCCTAATCCTCTCATGTATGGTAGGGAGCGTATTCTCTGCATTGGAAAGCACCTCTTCATATAGTTTTTCTCCCGGTCTGAGGCCTGTGTACTCTATCTCTATATCTTTATTTGGAATATAGCCGGCCAGCTCTATCATCCTTTTGGCCAAGTCTGCTATCTTTACAGAGGCTCCCATATCAAATACAAAGATCTGATTCCCGTTGCTCATTGTTGCCGCCTCTATCACAAGCAGACAGGCCTCGTGAGTTGTCATAAAGAACCTTGTTATATCCTTGTGCGTTACAGTTACCGGGCCCCCTTTGGCAATCTGCTCCTTGAATCTTGGAATAACAGAGCCGTTAGAGCCAAGCACATTGCCAAACCGCGTGGTAACAAACTTGGTTTTTCCTGCAATCCTGCCCTCCTCTATTGCCAGACCCAAAGACTGTACATATATCTCTGCCAATCTCTTGGTACACCCCATTATGTTGGTTGGATTAACAGCCTTGTCTGTTGATATCATAACCATCTTCTCTACATCATACTCAACACATTTGTCTGCCACGTTCCTTGTCCCTGCTATATTTACAAAGACAGACTCGCAAGGATTCTCCTCCATTAACGGCACATGTTTATAAGCAGCGGCGTGGAATACAATCTGCGGCCTGTACTTTTCAAACACAAACTTCAGTCTATCCTTTAACCTCACATCCCCTATTACAGGTACAAATTTAAGATTGGGGAAGTTCTCCTCCATCTCCAATCTCATATTGTGCATTGGGGTCTCTGCGTTATCGAACAGAACAAGCTCCTTTACCCCAAAAGCTGCAAGCTGCCTACACAATTCAGAACCTATAGAACCGGCAGCTCCTGTTACCAGAACCGTCTTGCCGCAGAAATTATCCTTTATCTCCTTAACAGGCATCTTTATCTCAGGCCTCCCCAAAAGGTCCTCTATCATAATGTTCCTTACCGTTTCCCCTACTATTTTTCCTCCCGACATCTCATTTACGGAGGGTACTATTAATACCTTTAGGTTCAGTTCTGTACAATATCTTACAAGCCGCTCCTTCTCCTCCCTTACCTCATCTATACCTGCAAACATCACCGCCTCTATCTCATGTCTGGTCTGTAAATACTCAATATCCTTAATATTTTCAAAACAGTACACTTTATGGTCAGAGACTATGTTTCCCCTCTGCTCCTTGCCAAATGCAAGGAATCCCACTATCCTGTAATTAGGAGAACACTGGTACCTTCTTATAAGCGACACAGATTTGTCCCCTGTTCCATATACAAGCACATACTTCTCTCCCCCTTTTTGCATAAGTCTGCGCCTTGCCATATCGTACAGCGCTATCATACAAAGCCTCATGAACATCAGCACAGTAAGGGTTATAAAGACATCTAACAAAAGACAGACAGCTATTTCTCCATACGATTCTGCAAAAGGGCCGTGAGTAATGTACAGATAGCAGAAGATGAGAATATCCTTTAGCATTACTGCCTCAAAAAAACGTCTCACCTCCTTGAATGCCATATTTCTTATGGTCACCTTGTATGTCTCAAAGGTGTAAAAAGAGATGATGCTTAACAGGCACGCAACCGCCAGCGTCCAAACCATATCCCGGCTGTCAAAACCGGAGATATGAAAGAACGTTATAGCTAATACTAACGACACAAAGGTAGAAAATTCAGATACTACAGTATCTGCCAAAAGCACAAGCTTTGGACTCAAATAGCGCCTCAAATACAGTCTCTCCCAGATTCTGTATATAAATTTTTGATTCATTGTTGAGTAGTTCTAAGCAGACAACCGGCCTATGAACAGAGCAATATTGCCCATGTAGGCAATATGCCACATTTGTACTGTTTTGTTTTTATCATAAGCTGATCTTTGCAGTTTTTAAGTTATGGGGCAAAGGTAGCAAAAACTTCCAATTATCCATATTAAAGGTTCACTTTCGTGCAGCTTTTCCTCGCCATGGCATATCAAACAAGTTTGGCTCTGCTCATCTGGCTTACGGAAAAGGTT
>CAVIKQ010000136.1:0-4504 GCA_963643305.1 Eggerthellaceae bacterium | reverse complement strand
CTTTAGCCCCTTTAGCCTCAATCTCCTTTTTAGTATTCTCTGCATTTTCATCAATCACAAGATCGGTAAACGCTATGGTTGCACCCTCTTGCGCAAATTTAAGAGCAATGGCCTTGCCAATTCCTCTTGCAGCTCCGGTTATAAGAGCCACTTTACCATCTAATAGTCCCATATCATTCTATATTAATAATTTACAATTAATTTACCCAACAATGAGCCCCTCCCAGTCATAATCATCGGAGCCTGTTATCTTTACTTTAATAAACTTCCCGATAAGCAAGGCCGGATTATCTGAACCGGCAGGAAGAACCTTTATCTCCCCGTCGACCTCAGGAGACTCGTACATACTGCGGCAATGAAGAATGCCATCTGAATACGAATCCACTATAACCTGCTCCACAGAGCCTATTCTTGCAAGATGAAGCTCGTTTGAGATTGTTGCCTGAAGCTCCATAAGCTCATCATAACGTCTCTGTTTGGTAGACTCTCTAACAGTATCCTTATAGTGCTTTGCACCGTAAGTCCCCTCCTCATTGGAATATGTAAACGCCCCAAGCATCTCAAATCTGTTATGTTTTACAAATTCAAGGAGCTTGCAGAATTCACGCTTGGTCTCCCCCGGATGCCCCACTATCATGGTTGTTCGCAGCACTATACCGGGAACAGTTGCTCTAATCTCATCTATAAGATTCTGTGTACCGGTCATATCTATAGACCTTCTCATAAGAGCAAGCACCTTTGTGGAGGCATGCTGGAGCGGTATATCCAGATACTTGCAGATTTTAGGCTGCTTAGCCATTACTTTAAGCAGATTCTTTGGAAATTGCGCAGGATATGAGTAATGCACCCTTATCCATTCTATCCCATCTACTTTGCATAACCTCTCAAGCAGCTCTGCCAATGCACGTTTCTTATAGAGATCCAAGCCGTAGTAGGTTGTATCCTGAGCTACCAAGATAAGCTCCTTTACCCCTCCCTTGGCCAAGTTTTCTGCCTCCTTAACAAGATGCTCCATTGGAACAGATCTGTGTCTGCCTCTTATGCCGGGTATAGAGCAGTATGCACAATGCCTGTTACACCCTTCGGAAATCTTGAGATATGCATAATGTTTTGGGGTGGTAAGGTAACGCTCCTGTTCTATGGAGGGCTCCTGTTTAAGCCCCATAAACTCAAGTACTCCGGATATGTCAAACGCACCAAAAAAACCGTCAACCTCCGGAATATCGGCAACCAACTCATCCATATAACGCTGAGAAAGACAACCAAATACAAAAACATATCTTGTTATTCCGGCATTTTTTGCATTTACCGCAGCAAAAATGGCATTAATGGATTCTACCTTTGCATCCTTTATAAAACCGCAGGTATTTATGATTATGGAATCGCACGGAGTTGTAAACGCTGCTCCCACCTCGTAGTCATCGGGAAGGAGATTAATACCGGCATACTCCATCTGCCTGAGCAGATGCTCCGAATCTACCCTGTTTTTTGAGCAGCCTAACGTTACCAACATGACGCTTGCCGGCTTTGCATACCTGACTTTGGTAAAATCCTCTGCAAGGGGCTGTTTCATAGCACTATTTTGATTCTTCCTGCTGCTCCTCCTCGCTCTCAAAATCTAAAGATGCATATTTAAGCAGTTCGTTATACCATGCAAGAACCTTTTTCATGTGAGAAACATAAAAGCGGTCTCTGTCGTATGTAGGAAGCACTTTGGCAAAGAACTCCTTTATTACATTAGGGTCCGATTTTGGAGAAAGTGCCTCGCTATCTCCAAGCTCCTTGCGCATTGCCTCAAAAACATTCTGCAATTTAGTCTCCCCCTCATCTGTATATATAGATATGTCGGCCAAAGATGTCATTTTTGCATTAAGGCCAAATTTGTTTCTCTGTTTTGTACTCAAAGATTCTAAAATAGCTCCCAATTTGACTTGTGAAACATAGTTAAACAGTCCCGATTCTCCTGTTACAGCTAAAACCTTTCTTAAATCTGTCTTCATTTCTCTATTATCTTTTCTAAAAAATCTCTATAATCAAAGCTCCATCTCTGTGGAGGCCTACATATTACGCTCTCTCTTTATAGTCTCGTAAGCGGCAACAATCTGCTTGAACTTCTCCTCTGCCGCCCTCTTTACATCAGGCCCCAAAGATTCTACCTTGTCGGGATGATGCTTTAAGGCCAATCTCTTGTATGCCCTCTTAACCTCCTCATCGGTAGCCCTTTCATCTATCTCAAGAACAGCGTATGCAGACTCAAGGTTGTTGTTGAACATAGCCAAGATAGAATTTACATCCCCCTCCTGTATCCCCAAATACTTTCCTATGTTTCTTATGGTCTCAACCTCGTTCTTGCTCACATATCCGTCCGCTTCCGCTATCCCTACAAGAAAATGCAGCAATTGAAGGCGCTGGGAGCTGTTCATGTACAACTTTATCTGCGCACACACCTCCAAAAGGTTTATCTCCTTCTGCAACAACTCCTTAAGCAATCTCAAAGATTCCGGTAAAGCTGCCTCTCCAAATGAGCCGGTTATAAAACGCTTGACATAATCCAACTCACTCCTCATTACCTTTCCGTCTGCCTTCATTACAGCAGCCGAGAGCACTAACATAGATACAAGAAAACTGTTCCTCTGCTCCCCTGCAGAATAGACAGAGGCTCTTCTTGTCCCTTTGCTTCCCAACGTAGAATCCCCCTCCATTGCCGTACCGAGCAGATACCCCACTAAAGCCCCTATAGGGCCTCCTACAGCCCATCCGATAGCTCCGGTAATCCATTTTCCCCAACTCATAACTCAATCAATAATCCTGTTCATAGCCTCATCTACACAGAGCACCTGCTCTATAAGAGGCCTTTTTTCGTCTGCAAATATAACAAAATCTGCCATAGCTGCTCTCTGCCGGTCGCTCCATTGAGATCTCATACGAGAGAGAACCATCTCCTCAGATATATTGTCTCTATTCATCACCCTCTTGATTCGCAACTCTTTAGGGGCAATTACAGCAAGTACCTTTTTCTCTATGCTGTTAAAGATGGGCAGCTCCAAAATAATTGCAGACTCAATTATAACATATTTTCTCTTTCCGCAATAGCTGTTCCGCCATTTTTCAAAATTATGCAAAACAGCCGGATGCACAATTGCCTCAACCCTCCTCTTTAGGGTGGTATCTCTAAATATCTTATCTGCAAAACGCTTAAACTCCAATCTTGGTATGCCGTTATCTAAGACACCCTCTACAACATCATCTCCCAGCAGTCTAACCAACGCCTCAACCATCTCACGGTCTTCTGAATAGAGCTTCTTGGCCATGGTATCTGAGTAATACACGGGAACCCCAAGATGCTCAAAAATTCCCGCTACAAAAGTTTTTCCGCTTCCAATGCCGCCTGTACATGCCAATACCAACGGACAATCCTTTCCATTTGCTGACATATCAAAAAATCTTAATAAATGCCGGATCTGCCTTTACCTCTATAACCTCTGTTAAAGGAGCCTCTACCTTAACCTCTGCATACCCACAATCGGAATCCCCCAATCCGGTGTCATTAAAGTCTATGTACGCATTAAAATCTTGGGAACCGAGCCGTTGCAGATTACCTCCGAATCTGGCCTTTACTATTAGTTTTACCTCATCGGGAATAGGAACAGTCCTTATTGCCGGAGCATTAACAATATTTAGAGGTATCTGCAATACAGACTCGTAATATCTTGTTATATCCATAGAATAGTAGATCTCTTTGTCCGACACTTCAATCCCATCTACCGTCTGTAGCTTTATGATACCGTTTAAATTTCTCTTCAGTTTGTCTCCGGTTATCTCCTCTGTAAAAAGAGAATCTATATCGGAGATAACATGTGTGTTGCCGTAAATAAGCACGGAATCCGGTTTTAAAGTCAATTTCCCTACAGCTGTGTACTGTGGAGCAAACGTGAGATTGGACCTTGGAACAACCGGTACTTTCTTATACGTTTCGTTAAAAAGATATATAAAGAGAGAATCTACAGAGATATTATCTACTGCAATCTCCCCCTCCAATATCTGGCTGATATTATCCTTTATCTGAGAGCCTTTTATAAAGAACAGATCCTCTTTTCCGGCTACGGGATGTACGAGAGATGGCGCAACATTAAGCTCTATATATGAATTATTGCCAAAATATCTCTGCTGAAGAATAAAGAAGCCGCTTGCCTTGCCTCTTACCAGCACCGGATTTGTGGCAAACGCCTTAGAAGAGCGTGACTTTACAGAGGTAGTTATCTTTACATTATATTTGAATGTGGTTGAATATGTCTGAGACAGGCGCAATATCCCCCACATGACAAATGCAAAAAAGAGAGAGATGATTAGTATAATCCAATCATTCCCTCTTTTTTTAAGTGCATTTTTAAATATCGAAATAAATCTATTCAATTCTCTATAAGCAAGTATGTTGCCTACTTGGCAGGAACATCTGAAATATCCTTAACCAATGAGCTCTTGTCTACCCTTATCTTAACATTGT
>CAVIKQ010000135.1:0-4575 GCA_963643305.1 Eggerthellaceae bacterium | reverse complement strand
GTCCGTCAACCGATTCATGGGAGATGATCAGATATGGCGAGGTGGGAGCCGGCCTATACACCGGCACCGTACAACTCAATATTCCTTTCTATGAGTACAAGGACAACGACTTTACCATCCCCGTCAGCTTCCGTTACAGCAGCAACGGCTGCCGGCCCAACATCAAGGCAGGTGTTATGGGTCCCGGCTGGACATTGGATGCAGGGGGAGTCATAGCAGGTTCCGTATCGTTCTACGAGACAGCTTTACGGACACTGTCTGCTGCAGGGAAAGAGGTTACGACATACTACTACCGGCCGTTTGTGGGGCTGTCCAAGATAAATACCCCGGATGGCAAGACAATAAGCTACATCTACAACACAGACGGCAAGCTGAAAAGGATAGAGGACAATGAGGGCAAGAGTGTGGAGGGAGGCTATTATTCTCCCGACAACAAACTGCCTAACCTTGAGTAGCTTTGGCCTCAATAACGTTTATAGTTGAGAGTTTAGAGTGTATAGTTGGCGTTGGCCGTTTTGACGGGTAGAGAAAGCAGAGAGTGTACAGAGAGGAAAGAAAGCTGATGCAAACAACTGACTCTAAACTTTACAATAATTAGAAACTGTTTCTGATTATGTAAACTAACCTATAAGGGAAACATATTATGAGAAATAATACAATGCAACACATATATAACAGAGGCTGTCGCTGTCGCGGCAGCGACAACAGCCATCAGTCAACATATTTACAAAGGGGATTAAGGCAGACATTGTTGTTTGCAATGCTCATGCTCCTTATGCCACTTCTTTCCCTTGCCGCCGATACCATAAGGGTTAACATCCCGTGTGTTACCGTTACAACGGCACGAAGCTACAACTTCAGCAGTGCAGCCAACGAGATATATGTCCCCGTGGAGTTCAACTCTGCAATGAGCGCATCCGATGTGGCGGATTACATAGAGGAGAGCAACGCCTTCCTCTTTGACCATTACGGCACGGACGTGGTGGAGATAAGCGGTGTATCGGATGATTTTGGTACAATCTACTTGGACATCAAGCCAAACACAGGGATAAAACGTCACCTTCTCGTCACAAGTACAAGCAGCGGCAGCAAGGTCATAACCGTTGTACAGGCCGGCGACACACCGGAGCCTGAACCGGAGCCCGTACCTGAGCCTGACGAGCAGTTCAACATCCCCGGCAACTGGAAGATGGTGCGCCACTACACGGACACCACAGGCAACAACTATGTAACGGACATAACCTTCTATGACGGCTTGGGGTACCCGTCACAGATAGTAAACGTAGGGGCATCCCCTACCGGGAACAGGAACATCGTGACCCCTATAGTCTATGACAGGATGAGAAGAAGCGACTCCGTCCTCTTTCTGCCGTATGCCTCCTCCACTGTCAATCTCATAATGGAGGAGAGTTCTCCTCTGCAGGGACAAAGTTCCTTCTACGGCACTCTGTTCGGCACAGGCGAGAGCGGTTATGCCAAGACAAGAAGGGTTTATGAACCCTCCGGACTGAACAGGGTGTTGCAAGAGTACAAACAGGGGAGTGCGTACTCCGGCAGAGCGGTGTCGTACAGCCATGAGGCAAACAGTGCCAATGAGGTCTTTAACCTTAGGGTGAATCTTGCTACGGGAGCACTCCACACGGACAGCTCATATCCATACTATGAGGCCGGCAGACTCTTCAAGGAGGTTGCCACAGACGAGGACGGAAAGGTCTTTACCTCCTATACGGATGTTGCAGGGAGGGTGATAATGGAGCAGCGTGGAACAGACAACAGGACATACTACGTCTATGATGACAGAGGATTTCTCTCTTGGGTGATTACTCCTGCCGGCAGTGCCCTGCTCTCCTCATCTGCCAACTGGAGCAAAACAAGCACAAATGCCGTCAATTACTGCTATGTCTACAGCCATGACTACAGGGGGAACATCACAGAGAAGAGCATCCCCGGAGCAGGTACAAGCGAATATGTGTATGACAAAGGGGGCAGACTTGTACTGGAGAGGGATGCCAACCTTAAGGAGAAGAACAGATGGGTGTACCATGTCTATGACAACATGGGGAGGGAGGTTGAAAGGAATCTGGTACAAGGCACGGCCTCGGTAACAAGAGTTTTAGCACAGACAAAGTACTACAATCTTTCCACCCCAAACAGCTACCCGCTGCTGGGAGGCGGTACACCGGACACACCCCCTGCTGTTGTAGGCAGCTTTACCCTTATATGCAAGCTCTCGCAGGCAAGGTTCGGAGGCGGACTGTACCGTACCGTCTCCTCTACGCAGACGGACGTCTTTACCGTTCCCGCCTATCTTGCCTTCTCTCCCGTGAGCGGTGTGGCAGAGAGTGCGGATGGTATCAAGCAGAGGGTTGCAGATGCCACGGGCAGTAACGGCTATCTCTATCTTGGGACGCTGGTACTGTCAAAGAGCGGAGAGAGCTACTCATTGGCGAGCACAGGGTTCGGCGGAGGAAGGATAATAGGTGGAGCAGGAAACAGTTGTTTGGCATATTACTACGGTACGGATCACTTGGGCAGTGTGAGGGTGATAACGGACGGCAGCGGAAGCGTGGTGGAAAGGAACGACTACTACCCTATGGGTATGAGGACAGCCACCGGCAACAGCTATCCGCAGCTTGCGGCCAACCTCTACAAGTACAACGGCAAGGAGGTGCAAACGGTGGGAGGCCTCGGCTTCACAGATTACGGGGCAAGGATGTATGACGACTTCACCGGACGGTGGTTTGTTCCAGATCCGTTGGCAGAAGAGACTGTATGGTCATCTCCATTTTCCTTCAACCGAAATAATCCTATAAATAGAATTGATCTTACCGGAAGAAAAGATAATCCTGTATATGATACTTATGGCAATTTCCTGGGCACAAATGATTTGGGATTACAAGGAGATGCGATTATAATGGATAAATCAGATTTCAAACAGGGAATGTCATTAGAAAAATCTATGTCCAAACATAAAGGTTATAACAGTTTTGTATCTGAAAATGCCAAGAGTAAATATTTGGAGCACTATAACAATTTACCTAATAGACCTGACTACGATGGCTATCTGACGTTGGATGAAGCTAATGAATGGTATAGAGAGGGAAACGGACAACCATTATTTACATCATTGGAAAAAATTGATATGTCCGATGTGTATTCAAGAGGTGATAAAGCTATTGATGAATATTGGACAATAAATTTACTACGTCAACGTAAGTCAATTAATGACGGGTTAGTATATGGAAGTATACAGATAAAGCAATACCCAAATGACTATGTTAGAGCCTATGCTGATACATACGATTTTGAAATGCATCCTTGGGAATGGTCTACCTTGAAGCGAAATATTTTTACTATAATAGGGAGGATATATGCTGGGAAAGGCACTAAATATGAAATAAATATATATGGAAGCAAAAAGCTGCAAAAGGAACCTCAAAAGCACTAATAATTTTAATATTGTAGCAAAGTCTGTTATAATCACATTATTAGTATTGATATTTAAATTTGAGAGCTGCGAATACTGCGATTATACAGAATATTTTGGAAATGGTTATTATTATAGAGATGAAGGGGGCGATATAAAAGAGATCTTTGGATCAATGGCACATACTCCTAATATTCCACCAACAGTTATAGATTTTGATTATAATAGAGATTTTATAATAGCCAAACAAAGGCCCAAACTTCCTCTTGATGTATTATATGATGTAAATTATCTATATAAGGATGGGGTGGATACTTTTTACTGGATTATTTCTGTAAAGAATTATTTTGGGTTGGGGCCATTGGACAAGCAGGAATATGAGGCGGCAAGAAAAAAATATGGTGTTCCGGACAAATTGAAATTAGAGTAAGTGTCTATCATTATGAAAAAAACAATGTATTTGATTTTAATAGTGTTATTAACGCTATATTTAATTCCATTGATAAATTATAGAGTCAAGGAGTACAAGACCGACAATATTCGTGAATTTAATATTGGAAAGGAGAAAGAGTATGCTGTAATGAGAGATTTGATGACAAGCAGCGGAATAAGTGGAATGGTAGATTCTGTAAAAATCAATAGCGTGTTAATTAAGTTAGAGAAGTTTACAAATTCATTCTATTTTATTCCCAAAGAGTATAAACCTAAGTTCTATTTTATACAGGATGGCAATTATGAGTATTTGGAGGTAGAGGTTTCTATTCAGGAGTTAAAATATTTAAAAGTTGGTATGTCTGCAGAGAAAGAGGCCGGGAAAGATTCTATAAACATTGACACCGCCAGTATTTCATTGTTTTAGAACCATACATCTAATTATAAAGTAAGATAGCGTATGTTATTTCAAGCGTGTCATATATAATCACGGCACGCTTGAATTTAACACATGATTCCAAAGAGAATAATCTAATGGCCTTTTTGTCGGAAAGAAAATATAAATAAAATGAAAATACAACTGACATACAAACACCAACAGAACACCGGCAGTGTGGTGGAGAGGAACGACTACTACCCTATGGGTATTAGGACAGCCACAGGCAACAGCTATCCGCAGCTTGCGGCCAACCTCTACAAGTACAACGGCAAGGAGG
>CAVIKQ010000134.1:0-4641 GCA_963643305.1 Eggerthellaceae bacterium | reverse complement strand
AGAAGATAACTTTTCATTTTTGTTTTAAAATTACTAACTTCGCACCTCCCCACAGATGTGGTCTAAAAGCAAATATTTTAAATTTATATAAACAATGGCAGTTCTAGAGAAAATACGCGTAAAGATGGGCGCGTTCATTACTATCCTAATAGGAATAGCGTTGGTAGGATTTATTATCAACTGGGATGACCTTGCAAGGGTTATATCTTCAGACAGTAATATGGGGAAGATAGACGGCACCACTATCACTTATCAGGATTATAATTCAAAATTGGAGACCTTAAAGAGTATCTTTGGAAAGGCAGACGAGCAGGCTCAGGATGAGATGAACAATGTTGCATGGCAAGAGTTTATCAATGAGATAGTATTGCTTCCGGAGATACAGGCGGCAGGACTCAGAGTTGGTGACGAAGAGATGGTGGCCATGATAAACGGGCAGACTGTTTCGCCTGTTTTGGCAAACCAACCATATTTTGTAAATGAAAACGGTGAATTTGATCCGGCAAGAGTGACACAGGTTATTCAGGCTATACCGCAGGATCAGACAGGAGGATTGAGAAGATACTGGAACTATGTAGAGGATCAGGCTAAGGCAGAGAGATTTTTTACAAAGTATGCCTCACTATTAGAAAAGAGCAGTGTGGTAAATGCCTTGGATGTAAAGAGGGCGTTGGCAGACAACAATACCACCTTTAATGTTGATTTTGTTGTAAAACCTTTTGGATTCCAGCAGGATTCTACAATTAAGGTGTCTGATGCAGAGATAAGCGCTTATTACAACAAATACAAAGAGACCTTTAAGAATGCGAATAACAGCAGTGATGTTGAATATGTTAGGTTTGAGGTGGTTCCATCGGGAGAGGATATAGATAAAACCGAGCATGAGATAGAGGCTCTTGAGGAGGAGTTTGAGACAACAGCAAATATCAAGGCCTTTATAACCAGAAATTCAGACCAGCCATACAGCGAAATGTATTATACAGAAAAGGAGTTGGCTGCTGTAAGTGATGAGTTGGGAGAATTGGCAAAGAGTGCGGTAAAAGGTTCATTCCTGCCTCATTTCAGAAAAGAAAACTCTTTCATAGCAGCAAGAGTGGCAGATATAAGGGAGATGCCGGATTCTGTATTTGTTCAGCATATTCTGCTTCAGGGAGAGAATGCAGCAAAGGCAGACAGCCTTATAAGTGAGATTAAAAAGGGTAAATCTGTAGCAGAACTTGCAGCTGAGTTTTCTGCAGACAAAAACTCCAATGTAGAAGAGCAGGGAGATCTTGGCTGGATGACACAGAGGTATCTGTTACCGGGTTTTGAGAGCATATTCAAAGCTAAAAAGGGAGAGATACTTAAACTGAACAGCTCGTACGGCCTGCATATAGTAAAGGTTAAAGATGCCAAGAATTTTGCCAAGAGATATAATGTCGCCATGTTGGTTAAAGAGGCTGTTCCGAGTGATGACACACGTAGCGAGTATCGTCAGCAGGCCATGGATCTTGCCGCTGCAAGTGCAGGTTCAATAGAGAAACTGAGACAGGCAGCAAATGAGAAGGGTTATGCTGTAATACCTGCAAAAGGGATTAACCCTATGGCAAAGCAGATAAACAATATAACAGATGCAAGAGAGGTTGTACGTTGGATTAATGAGCATAAACCGGGAGTTGTAAATACAGAGGAGTTTGATATTGGCAACGGAAGCTATTTCTTGGTTTTGGGTGTAACTGCCAAACATGAACAAGGCTTTGCTTCAGAGAGAGAGCTTGCTCCACAGATAAGACAGATATTAACTTTAGAGAAGCAGGGAGAGAAGATTGCGGAGGATGCTAAAAAGACAACAGAGGGGGCAAATTCACTTGAGCAGGTTGCAGAGAAATTGGGTGTAACCGTTTCAAATAGAAGCGGAATATCATTTGCTTCCATTTCGCAGCAGTTAGATCCTAAGTTTGTTGGAGCAATTGCAGCCGCAAAGGAGAATACATTAGTAGGGCCGGTTGTAGGTAACTTTGGAGTTTATTACTTTGTAATAAAGGATAAAGAGGTTGGCGAGTTCTATACAGAGGCAGATGTCAAACAGAGAAAATCGCAGGAATTTGCCTATATATCAAGGGTTATTCCTAATGTAATGGCAAGTAAGGTTGATATTAAGGATAATAGAAGCAGATTCTTTTAATACATAAGAAGTTGCCTAAAAAGGTAATTTCTGTTGAAATACCTCTTTTTATACAACTTCTATAGAGCGTAAGAGGCCGGCTAAAATCATCTTTTAGTCGGCCTCTCATTTTTTATTCAGGTTCTTTATTCTTAAACGTTAAATAAAAAGTGCATTATATCACCGTCCTGCACCACATAATCTTTCCCCTCAACACCAAGTCTGCCGGCAGCACGACAAGCAGCCTCTGAGCCGTAATGCACAAAATCGTCATATTTGATAACCTCTGCCCTAATGAATCCCTTTTCAAAATCAGAGTGTATCACACCGGCTGTTTTTGGTGCTTTGTCCCCTTTGTTGTATGTCCAAGCCTTAACCTCCATTGGCCCGGCGGTAAAGAATGTTTCAAGATTAAGAAGAGAGTAGGCACTCCGTATAAGTCGCTCAACCCCTGATTTCTCCAATCCAATCTCATCGAGGAACATCTTGCGCTCCTCAAAGCTCTCCAACTCTGCAATCTCCGATTCTATTTTAGCTGCAATGACCAATATCTCCGCATTTTCATCCTTTACAGCCTCTCTAACACGTTCAACATACTGGTTACCCCCCTTTGCACTGCCTTCATCTACATTACATACATACATTACAGGCTTGTTTGTAAGAAGCATAAGCTCTTTAGCCAACTTCTGCTCTTCGGGGTTATCAAAAGTAACTGTTCTTGCAGATTTCCCCCGGTCCAATGCCTCCTTGTATTTTACCAACACCTCATACAGCTTTTTAGCGGCTTTGTCTCCACCCGTCTGAGCCTGTTTTGCAACCTTGTTAATCCTGTTCTCAACGGCCTCCAAATCTTTAAGCTGCAATTCTGTATCAATAACCTCCTTATCCCTCACAGGGTCTACACTCCCGTCTACATGAACAATATTAGGGTCGTCAAAACACCTCAATACATGAAGTATTGCATCTGTCTCTCTGATATTTGCCAAAAACTGGTTGCCAAGCCCTTCCCCTTTGCTGGCCCCCTTAACAAGCCCTGCAATATCAACAATCTCCACAGTAGCAGGAACAACTCTACCCGGATTTACCAATTTCTCAAGCACAGCAAGTCTGTCATCCGGTACTATTGTAGAACCTATGTTAGGCTCTATTGTACAGAACGGAAAATTGGCAGACTGTGCCTTTCCGGAGCTTATACAGTTGAAAAGGGTTGATTTTCCTACATTTGGAAGCCCTACAATTCCACATTTTAATGCCATCTCTATATCTATAATTTAATTTAAAATTCACACCGCGTTCAGCGCCTCGGCAAAAGCCGGTGGCACAGGTGCGCAAAATTAATAAAACTTTTACGTAAATAACTACATTTTACCTCTTTATACAGAGTTTAAACTGCTATCTTGCCCATTTGCCGCATACAAAAAATTAATATAAACCTTTACTGAATTATGGATAAAGTACTGTTGTTATTTCTTTTGTTCTGGAACGTAGAGAATTTCTATGACCCATATCCCTCTATGCAATATAATGACACCGAATATACTGCAAAAGGGGAGAAGCGCTGGTCTTACGGCAGGTATGCAAAAAAAGCAGATGATATAGCCAAGACAATTGCTGCCGCAGAAGATGGCTCTCTCCCTCATATTATAGCTTTTGCAGAGGTAGAGAACAGAGCTGTGTTGGAGCATCTGTTAGATAAGACAATACTAAAACAGTATCGGGCCCAATACAGGATAGTTCATAAGGATTCTCCGGATTTGCGAGGCTCAGATGTAGCGTTGCTCTATAATATAAACCACTATAAACTGCTGAATACTCAATGGCACAAGATTATATCAGCACAAAACGATACTTTGGCAACAAGGGAGATTCTTTATGCCAAGTTCACAGCTATGCAGAATAAAGAGGATACATTACATCTTTTTGTGAATCATTGGCCATCTAAGCGGGGTGGCGGAAAGCGGTCGCAGGGTAGGAGAGAAGCGGCATCTGCCATACTAAACAGACTTGCCGATTCTGTTATTTTGCGGCATCCGGAGCATATAGTTATTGCCTGTGGGGATTTCAATACATCTCAGCCCAATCTTGATTTTTGGAATGTGGAGGTACAGCCGAGCCGGATGTTCAAAGACTTAAAGGTAGGGGGCAGTTATAAGTACAAAGGGGAATGGGAGATGATAGACAACTGCTTTATTTACAACCCGTACAGCACACAAGAGCATAGCCTTGCAGATTTGGGAGAGGGGAGACATTACAGCTACGAACTATTGCTGTTCAACCATCCCTATCTTCTGCTTCCCGATAAAAAATACCTTGGACTTAAACCGCGCAGAACCTATATAGGCCCAATGTACCAAGGAGGCGTAAGCGACCACCTGCCCCTGATATTAAAGGTGTACAGGGGAGCTTTTCCTGTATTTTAATACGCATGTAATAGTCATAGATGTCGTTTAGTAATTGTTTTTCTTTATGATTGAATAACATTCTGGTAGACTGTATTT
>CAVIKQ010000133.1:3331-4652 GCA_963643305.1 Eggerthellaceae bacterium | reverse complement strand
AGAGCCATTATGTTTGGTCTGTGTTCAAGCTCTCTTTTTACCTGCCTTTATTTTGTATCCATCCTATTGTTGCTCCTCAAGATATGTAACATCTTGGGAATCATACAAATTCTAAATAGTTATCCCTATTTACTACATGAAACTCTGCATGAGGATAGGCTTCTTTAAACGCTTTTGGAACAGCGGGTGTTTTACTGCCCCACTTGAACTCCAGTGCCGTCAGATTATCCGTATTCTCTTCAATAAGATCTATTTCTTGTCTATCGTAAGTGCGCCAAAAATAGAACTCTTTATGCAGTCTATCATTAAAATTAGCTTTACGCCGTTCTCCAATAATATAGTTTTCCCACAGGGCACCTTGGTCTTGACGAATAGCCAGTGGTAAAAAAGCCCCTATAATTGCATTGCGAATCCCATTATCATAGAAATACCATTTCCCGGCTTTAGAAACTTCTTTTCGGAGATTACGAGAATAAGCCCCTAACCGATAGATAACAAAGACCTTTTCTAACAAATCCAGGTACTTTTCAACGGTTGATTTGCTCATGCCAAGTTGTTTTCCCAACTCCTCATAAGAGACCTCTTGACCTAACTGAAATGCAATAAGGCGCAATAAAGCACGCATCTTGCTCGAATTTTTTAAGCCATCAATCGCCAGTATATCTTTAAGAAGATAGGCACCCACAATATCGCGTAGATAGTCGGTTTTACGCTCATTGTTTTCCATCATTACCACTTCGGGATATGAACCGTAAATCAAACGTTCCTCCAGATTCTGACGGGTCTCCAGTGCTGTTTCGATTTGTGTAATTTCCCGTTGCGAAAAAGGAGTAAGAAGGAATTGCATACTACGACCAACTAACGGCTCCCCTGTTTTATTAAGCAGATCAAATGAAGACGAACCACTGGCCAATATACTTACCCCAGGAATTTCATCAATAATTAATTTCAAGATGTTGCCTATTTGCGGAATATTCTGAGCCTCATCAATAGCCAAAAGATTAATACCATCAAATAAATGGCGGTAATTGGCTACCGAACGATTTTCCAACAGCGCCAATGTATCAAAATCTTCACCATTAAGCAACATAGTCCTACCGGGATAACTGTCAACAATTTTACGCATCATTACCGTTTTACCTACTCGTCGAGCTCCAAAAATCAATACAGCTTTATTGGGAGCAATTCGAGCTGTAATCTTCTTTTGTAGTATTCTGTTTATTGTCTCCATATCTATACAATTATATTACAAAGATAATCATTATTCTTTAAATGACGAATTTTACGTAAAAAACAGACTCTAAAATAGCGAATTTTATAT
>CAVIKQ010000133.1:1201-3321 GCA_963643305.1 Eggerthellaceae bacterium | reverse complement strand
CGGGCATGAGCCTTCTGTTCGAGTCGAAAAAGCTGCTCACACTCCTTCAGACACTTACAGCCCTGAGTGGAAACTCTACCCTCAGCACCATCGGCAACCTGTCGAAGAACTATGACGGTGTACGCATCGGTTTCGACATGACGAAATAAATACGGAGAAAAAGTTTTTGTCCATCTCCTATTATATATAGTTTTGTGCCGAAAAGTCAAATCAGAGTTTTGTAATCCTCATCGGAGGGTCTTAAAATAAGGCCGGATAAGATGACTGGGTAAAACCATTCATGCTTACCCGGCCTTATTTGCGTTGTGACAGCATTGCATGCAATGTTGTTATTCAAACTCTGCGGATTTTGAATTTCGTAATATTACAATTAAGAAAAAAATAATGAAGAGGAAAATCGATTTAAGCAGAGACAAGATTGATTTCGGAACGAGTAAGATAGGGCCATTGTTTAGAGCCTTGTTTTTCCCAACACTTGTAGGGATGGTATCCATGTCACTACAAACCATGATAGACGGAATATTTGTAGGGCAAGGTGTAGGGGCTGACGGAATAGCAGCTGTCAACATTATCGCCCCTTTATGGATGGTTGTAACCGGTCTCGGATTGATGTTTGGCATTGGCGCATCGGTGATTGGCGGTGTACATCTTGCCGAAAAGAATGTGAAGGCAGCCCGCATAATCCTAACCCAATCTTTCGGTATAGGGTTCTTCATCACCTTGCTCCTTTCTTTGCTCTGTCTTTGCTTTCCTACAACTGTAATCTATATGTTAGGGTGCAGCAAACCCTTAGAACAACCTTCATACTGTTACCTTTATTCTTAGGCACAACCGGATTGTGGCTCGCCATCACTGCGGCAGACTTGGTAACATTGCTCATCATTGTTTCTATGCGCTTCCATACCTAAATATAAGCTCACCCGATATTGTCTTAATATAGACTTTTTCGGGTGAGCCAATATATGTGCAATCTTGGCAGAATAAGCCAAAGGCAAGGCTAAGGAACTGTAAATAAATGCTTATTCTAATAATAATACAAACATTAGTTTCTAAAATGAATCTTGCCTATGCTCTCGGCATAATCGCCTACTTGATTCCAAGCTTTTTCTTTATATCCTTAGGGATGGCATTCTTATGAACTGTAATGAAGATTGTCTTTCCCTTAACAAAGTTCTCAGACAAATAATGATACCCCTCGTATATACCCTTGGTTCCCCAAGAATTTTTAGTCTTGTAATATTTTACCCCCTCCTGATCTTTTGCGATACCTGTGATATGCTCAAGGTGGTCATCGGTAGTTGTAAAATTCTCAAACATTTTCTGTCTCGAAACCTGGTCTACATCTGTTTCAGTATAACGCTCATTTATTGTCTTTTCCCCTTTGATGTTGGCATTTGTCATGAGAGCTATCCCCTTAGAAAAATCGTAAGATTTCTCACTTACATCGCCATCCCAAGCCACTGTATAACCATTGTTTATAGCATTATCCAATATCTGTATAAGCTCATCAATAGGAACATTATAGAACAATTCGTGATCAAAATTATCCGGAACCTCAAGAGGAACTCTTTGATAGAAAGGATGATGTGAAAAACTTGTAATCTCTACATAATCCTCTGCATTCAAGCCGAGACTCCTATAGAATGATTGCGGAGTGTACTCCTTGCCGTTGTATGTGAATGTTGCAGGAACCTCGCCAAGGAACCCATCAAGTATCCCCTTTTTAAGAGCTTCAGGCATCTTCTTCTTTGCCTCAACAGCCAATCTGCTGTTCTCCTTTACGTATGTCTGCAAAGTTTTATGATTATGTTTGCCGGAACCACCGTCGAGACCGGGATAAATGTCATCGGGAAGCAATCCATACTTAGCCATTGCTTTAAGGTAGACATGAGAGAGTGCCCCAGGGCCTAAATTTCCTTTGCCTCTACGGATATAATTATCATCTATCCTCTCTTCATACACCTTTCTAACAATGTACATTTCAGAAAGGTCATACTCCCCTTTGCCCATTCTAAGAAGTTCTGCCTCCATTAACGAAGTTGTGGCAAAGCACCAGCATGTACCTGTTTGTGCCTGATTCTTTACAGGAGTTGCCGGATTCTCCTTTACAATGGTAAACT
>CAVIKQ010000133.1:0-1191 GCA_963643305.1 Eggerthellaceae bacterium | reverse complement strand
CTTGTACTCATACTGCGCATTGGCAACACCTCCAAAAAGGAGGAACGCAGCTAAAGTTAAAACTATATTTTTCATACTGTTAAAATTATAAATCCATTAAAAACTACAAACCTAATTTAGCGCGTATCTCCTTAGGGATAGCGTTCTTGTTAATAAGAATATTCATTGTCTTGTACTTAACGTAAGGTACAGAGACATACCATATTCCTTTATATTTTCCGCTTGGGCCCCATGAGTTCTTTACAATATAGTACTTGGTTCCGTTCTGGTCCTTTGCAATACCGTAAATATGCATTCCATGGTCATCTGTAGTTGTACCCTCGTCAAACGCAATCTGTCTCATCTCCTGAGTAATCTCAAGCTCCTTGCCCGGAGCATTCTGGTTGTACATTGCAGCCTCTTTATCCTCCTTAGAGACACCTATCCATTTCTCCTGATCCGATCCGGCAGATTTCATTGCAGCAGCAACATCGGGAACAACACCAATACCGTTTCTTGTAAAACCTTTTTCACTCACATCAGCTCCCCATGCAAACGTATAACCATTGTTTATTGCATAATCCATAACCTGCTCAAGCTCATCCATAGGAAGATTGTAAGACTCAGACCAACGCCAGTTATCAGGAACCTCAATAATAAAAGTCTCATAGAAAGGATGGTGAGTAAAACTTGTAAGTGACACATAATCATCTAAATTAAGACCAAGGCTCTCCTCGTATGACTTAGGAGTGTACTCCTTTCCGTCAACTGTAAACTTCTGTGGAACATCTCCAAGATAGGCAGAAAGAATCCCCTCAAAGCCTCTCTTCCAAGCAGTTGAAAGAGTACGCATAGGCCTCTCGGCAACAGCCTTTACATACGCCTTTAAAACAGCGTCAAGCTCTGCATGTCTGTGAACCTTCTGTCCATAATTAAGGCCAAGCATCTCATTCTCAGGCACAATACCATAATTTCTAAATACCGTTACCACATCTCCAAAATCGGAACCTGCGGCAAAGTTAAGATTGCCATCCAACCTTACATACTTCTCAGCCTTGTCTGAATAAGCCCTTGAAACAATAAACATCTCAGAAAGATTAAGCGTTGTATCAGCCTTACCGGCCTTAATAGCCTCACTCTCAAGGAACGAAATAGTAGAAAAGGCCCAGCATGTACCGGAACTGCTCTGATTTTTGATTGATGTAACAGGAT
>CAVIKQ010000132.1:0-4669 GCA_963643305.1 Eggerthellaceae bacterium | reverse complement strand
GAGATGGTATCTTATTGGTCGTGATGTTGCAAAGAATCAGGTTCATATCTACGGCTTAGACAGAATCCACAAGGTTAATTATACGAAACTGAAATTCAAATATCCTCCAAGATTCAATCCTAAAGAGTTCTTTGATACCTGTTTTGGGATAACCGTAGAGGATGGATTGCGAGCAAATATAATACAGCTCAAGGTAGATGCAATGGAGGCAAAATATTTTAGGGCACTACCGCTGCATCATTCACAAAAGGAGATTCAGACTACCGATGAATATTCTGTTTTTGAATATCTGATTAAACCAACATACGACTTTATTCAGGAGATTCTTTCTCATGCAGACAAGGTTGAGGTACTGTCTCCCTCTTTTGTTCGCGATGTAGTGGCTGCATATGCCGGCAAAATGGCAGACCTCTATTATGATTCATATGATGAGGAGGAGGAGGATTCGGCAGATGATATTGCAGAAGAGGAGTAGTTTTAACAATAGCCTTAGGTGATGAGAAGGAAAAAAGAGCCTGTAATTTTACAGAATATAGAGATAGAGAGTGTTGCGGCTGAGGGAAATGCTCTTGCTCATGTAGATGGGAAAGTATTGTTTGTGCCGTGGTGTATTCCCGGAGATGTTGTTGATGTTAGGGTCACAAAGAAGAAGTCTGCATATTTTGAGGGGGTTATGCAGAGGATTGTCACCCCGTCTCCTCTAAGGTTAGAGCCATTTTGCAAACATTATTCGGTTTGTGGCGGGTGTAAATGGCAACCCCTCCCCTATGATTTGCAACTTAAATACAAACAGCAACAGGTAGAAGATCAGCTTAAACGGATTGGGAAACTTGTTCTGCCCCCCATAGATCCTATTTTGGGTTCCGAAAAAACGGTTGAGTACCGTAATAAATTGGAGTTCACATTCTCTAACAAACGCTGGATTCTAAGCGGAGAGGATGCAGAGGGGCTTTCAGATGTAGAAAAATTAGGCTTGGGCTTTCATATATCGGGATTCTTTGATAAGGTACTCAATATAGAAAAATGTTATCTGCAGGCATCTCCATCTAATGAAATACGAGTATGGATAAAACAGTATGCTATTGATAACGGCCTTACTTTCTTTGATTTACGGGAACAGACAGGCTTGCTTAGAAATCTTGTAATAAGAACAGCCTCTACAGGAGAGGTTATGGTGATTGTTGTTTTTGCATGTGAGAGTGAGCATATTGAGGAATTGATGGGGGCGTTGAAGAATGCCTTTCCACAGATTAATTCTTTGTATTACATTGTTAATACTAAACGCAACGATTCTATTTCGGACCAGACCCCTATCCTATTCAGCGGTGCAGATGCAATTTATGAACAGATGGAGAATCTTAAGTTTAAGATTGGCCCTAAATCGTTCTACCAGACAAACTCGCAGCAGGCATACAGGTTATATTCTGTTGTAAGGGAGTTTGCAGCTCTTAAAGGTAACGAGACTCTCTATGACCTTTATACCGGAACAGGCACAATCGGTTTATTTTTAAGCAATAAGGCGGCTAAAGTTGTTGGAATTGAGTATGTCCCAGAGGCTATTGAGGATGCAAAGGTAAATGCTTCCAATAACGGATGCTCCAATGCTCTCTTCTTTGCAGGGGATATGAAGGATATGCTTACAGGTGATTTTATAAAGGAGCACGGCAGTCCCGATGTTGTTATTTTAGATCCTCCGCGTGCAGGAATACACCCCTCTGTTGCAGAGGTTCTTCTACAGGCCGAGGCGCCACGTATGGTTTATGTAAGCTGCAATCCTGCAACCCAGGCTCGCGACCTTGCACTCCTGCAGGAGAAATATGAGATAACCCGTGTAAGACCTGTTGATATGTTTCCTTATACACATCATGTTGAAAATGTAGTGGCATTGACACTTAGAAAATAATTAGGCACCCCTGCGGACAATTTGTCGGGAAGAAAACAAAAATTTCATAAAAACAGTAAAATGGGCTAAACGGCAAAATAGTAATATGCTTATTTTGCCGTTTACTTATATTATAATATCTTTGTGGCAGATTATAATCATTACAACGCTTTATGAACACAATAATTGGCAGAAAAAAAGAGATAAACGAGCTTGAAAGACTATACAATAGTGAACGTGCTGAATTTGTAGCAGTTTATGGACGCAGACGAGTTGGAAAAACTTTTCTCATTAAACAGGCATTGAAAGACAGGTTTACTTTTCAGCATACAGGAGTTTCTCCGGTTGAGCAAGAGGGAGACAAGAACCGTTTGAAAACGCAATTAGAGAGTTTCTACTACTCCATGTTGAGTCATGGATTAGAAGGATACAAACAACCGAAGACATGGATGGAAGCATTTTTCCAATTGGAGCAATTGCTGGTGAAATTAGACGATGGTAGTAGGCAGGTCATATTTATTGACGAATTACCATGGATGGATACTCCTCGTAGCGGTTTTATCTCTGCTTTTGAGAGCTTTTGGAACGGATGGTGTAATGGTAGAGATAACATCATGCTCATTGTTTGCGGCAGTGCAACTTCGTGGATTCTTGGTAACTTGTCGAGAAGTAAGGGAGGACTTTACGGTCGTCTTACATGTGAAATTAAAGTTTCTCCATTCAATTTAGGCGAATGTGAAGAGTATTTTGAAAACGAGGGTATAGAACTTTCCCGTTATGATATTTTGCAGTCTCATATGGTATTTGGAGGCATTCCTTATTATTTGAGTTATTTCCGTAAAGGCTACAGTTTTGAGAAGAATACAGACCAGATTCTCTTTGGCAGTAAGCCTCGGCTTATGGATGAGTTCAATCGTCTGTTCCGTGCTATTTTTACAAATGCCGATGATTGTAAAAAGATTATACGCTATCTTGCTACACGCAATTACGGCTTTACACGTGAGGAAATAGCTACTGCAACATCTCTTCCATTAGGAGGCGGTTTAACAGATACGCTTACCTCTCTTGTAGAGAGCGATTTCATTATTCGTTATAGCCCATATGGAAAAGGAACGAGCATTTATTACAAACTCGTAGATAATTTCTGCCTTTTTTGGCTGAAATACGTGGAGCCTAACCAGAAGTTTGCATCGTTTATGAACGACAACGCCACATCCGGCATTATGAAATATTGGCGCGGTGTAGCCTTTGAGCAGGTTTGTTGGCAACATATTCCACAGATTAAACGTGCTTTGGAAATAGGAGGAGTCCGTTCATCAATCTCTGCATTGAATCAACGTGGTGATGATGAAGTTGAGGGGACGCAGATAGATATGCTCATCATACGTGACGACAATATAGTTAATCTATGTGAGATGAAGTTTTCGAGTTCTCCTTACTCTATAGATAAGGAGGAGGAACAGAAACTTTTGCACCGTGTGGAAACTCTTAAAACCACACTAAGCAGCCGCAAAACAGTTCATCTTACACTTGTTACTACTTATGGCATTGTACCGGGTAAACATAGTGGAAAGATACAAGAAGTGGTTGTTGCCGATGATTTGTTCGGTATTTAAGTTTACTTTCGTGCAATATTATGCTGTATTGGTTCCTGTATATGCTACTATAAACGGTTATTATCCCATTGGGAAAAGGTAGAATGGTTTACATCATTAGATATTGGGACTTATATCGGCTCAATGAACGGAAAGAGTGCTTTAAATATTTATTGCCGGTTGGTGTACTTTAGTAAAAATAAGGGAGTGCCACTGTTAATGGTTCTCCCTTATTCACATCAAACTTTATTAACTTGTTATTATTGTTTTAGTAACTTTCCTAATTCATATGCTAACTCATCACCCCTTAGATTACGCGCTATTATAGTACCGTTTCTATCAAATAAAACCGTGGCCGGAATGCCGCTTACTCCATAGAGTTTAGCTCCTTCACACTCCCAGCCTTTGAGATCCGACAGCTGTGTCCATGGCAGATTTAGCTCTTCAATAGCCTTTTTCCAAGATGCCTCTTTTGTATCAAGAGATACACCTACTATTTCAAAGTCTTTCCCTGCAAATTTTTTATGTGCTTCAAGAACATTAGGCATTTCTGCTCTGCAAGGGCCGCACCAGCTTGCCCAAAAATCTAATAATACATATTTACCTTTACCAACATAATCAGAGAGAGAAACTTTATTTCCATCTTTGTCATTCATTACAAAATCCGTAAAAGGTTTTCCAACAGATGTTTTCTCTAACAGCTCTATGACTGCCACAATTTTTTTATAGGCAGGGGTAGTCTTTGTATAATCATTTGCCCCTTTGAGAAGAGCTTTCTTACCTTCTAAAGTTGCCTCTGAATATGCTGCACTTTGCAGATCAACATACCATGTAGCAGGATTATTAATATTCTCTTTTACGTAGTTGTATTTTACTGATATGACTTTCTGTCTGCAATCTCTAATGATATTGTTAAGACTGTCAACTTCATCCACAGATAATTCTATTCCATCTCTTTTTGCATTTTTAATTCTGTCATTAGCTTTAGCAAATTTTTTTAACAGGTTTAAATGTCCGCTGTAATACGATTGGTATGAATCGTTGAACGGAGTTCCGGAAACAGTTGTTTCATTATTTTCATTTGTCGAAATGTTAATTGTACCTTTCTCAAGTGCTACTGTTGAATATATGATAGGAGGTACAGTTCTACTGTTAGAAGGAATATAAATGTTGCAGTAATCGGGATTTATTA
>CAVIKQ010000131.1:0-4717 GCA_963643305.1 Eggerthellaceae bacterium | reverse complement strand
TTCTTAAACAACTCTGCCCCAAGTGCAAATGTAGAGGAAAATTTACCCGCAACAGATGCAACTCCGGTTGTCCTGTTTATATGTTTGCCAAGTCCCTGCGGCTTGCCGGTTACAAAATAGACAGGTCTGCCCTCTCCCGGTCCCCATCCATAGTCTACCTTATCCCTGTACGGCATTCTAAAGCCCGAATGATCTCTGTCATCCGCTATCTGTGCATACATCTCCTTATCGTTGGGATTCATCTTCATCAGCCATTCAAGTCCCCATCTTGCCTCATCTAAAATATCGGGAATGCCGTTAGCCCCCGGTCTCCCTTTTGCATCATATAAATCCTTAAAGACAGTCTTGTCTTTTGTCTGATTATATGCAAACAGCAGCTGATAGGTTGCAGTAGCGGATGTTGTCTGATATTGCAGATAGTCTGTAGCATCGTGCCAACCGCCGGTAACATCTATCTTTTCTCCGCTACGTGTTGGGTGATCAACTATATAGCCATCATGCTGGTGGCACAATGTATCATTGTACGGGTTATAGCCGCAACGCTGTTGCCTCATATAAACCAACAGAAAATCTGCAAGTCCGCTGTATGCAGATGCCGAAATCTTAAAATCGGGAGATTTTACACCGTTACATACAATGTAATATCCCCCCTCCATGTCCAATGTTGAAAAATTGAGTCTTAAAGCTGTATTCATTCCCCACCTTGCAGCATCTGCAGACTTTCCTTCCCCACTAAAGAGAAGACTGTCTGTTGCAGCATCAAATACCTGAAATGAATTATCCGTTAATTGGTCCGTTGAGATAAATACGGCTACTTTTGAGTCCTGAGGCAGATACCCCACACTGTTAACTCTAATCCAACTCTGTGCATTTAAGATAAAAACAGTGCACAAAAACAATACCGACAGCAAGTTTTTCCTAAACATGGCAATTAGTTTAATAAGCCCTCAAAGGTACTAAATATCTTGCGTTCAAAGACAAGAAGATTCTCTATTTATTGCATTTATATCACACCTCCATGCCTCTGAACAGATTATAAAATGATTATAAAACAGCTCATAGAAAAGACTGCCTCAACACAAGGAGATGCAGGGAGAGGACCCTCAATCCTTGGTTAAAGCAGTCATACTAAACACAATTACTTAAACTACCAATATAATTATTTAGTATTCTTATCTATATCTTTACAGGCATACCCCTGTTTTTCAACCTCTGTTTTCAAGGCCTCTTTGGTTGTCTTTGCAGGATCATATTTAAACCAGACTGTCTTCTCCTCAAGGCTTACTTTAAGATCCTTTACCCCCTTTACAAACGGAAGGGTGTTCTCGAGTTTTTTAACACAATTCTTGCAGTCGATATCTACAGAATAGGTAACTTCTGCATCTTTCTTCACATTCTTCTTTGTGTTCTGTGCATTTGCACTTAAAGAAAAGGCAAACAACGAAATCATTAGGCAAACAAAAAAATGTTTCATATCATTAAGTATTTATAAGTGTTGTAATATCATTTATATAGGTTCTAATCAGGTTATTTCCACATTGTGTACCTCAAACCAATGTAGTACATTGTACCCATAAGAGGGCCCCATACCATAGAGGCATTAAACTCCTGAGAAAAAGGAGTGTCATAGCCTATGATAGGGTTCTTCTGCTTGTAGTTTGTAATATTCTCCACCCCGGCATAAAGATCTATCCCCTTAAACTTCTTGGTAATCTGTCCGTAAAGCATTGGATATGCAGGGCTCTTGGCTTTTCCCTCATTGGCTACATACTGCTTTGGCATATACATAGGGCCGTTTATCTGTGCAGTAAAATCAAATACCCATTTTCTTAGGTTGGTAGCATACTGAAGATTTATTACCCCCTTGTATTTGCTTGTCATAGGAGCATCTATAAGCCCCTGCCCGTCCATTGTTATCTTTGCGTCTGTATATCTGTAAGTTGTAACAATGGTAAACCTCTCTATAGGCTCTAATGACAAATCTACCTGATACGTATCTGTGTATGACCTCTCTTTGCTGTAGTACATGCTTACAGCCTGAATTCCGGCATTAGGCTCCAATCGGCTTGCAGATGCGGGAGTCCAATATTTGTCCCAGTCTACAATAAGACGTTTGTTAAAATTGGTTCTAAAATAATCGAAGCTGATATAATTGTTCTCATTCTCCCCTATCTTAAAATGTTGGGTAAAGTTACCTCCAAAAGTCCACGCATCCTCAGACTCTATCTTCCACTCTTTACCGGACTTTGAGTTGTTCTCAAAAACAATCTTTCTTCCCGATGACAGTACCCCCAGATTATCTGCAATCACATCGGGAGTTCTAAAGCCACGGCCGGCATTGAACCTTACTATTGTATTTGGGGTAAAAGAGTATTTTACACTGGCTCTTGGTGCAACCTGCCAGCCCTGTTCCCAGTTGTAATCTGCACGGACTCCGGCAACAATTGTAAGCTTCTCCCCCTGCGTATATGTGTACTCACCGTATGCTCCCAAAAGCTTCTCTGTTCTGTCAAAATCTGTTGTGTTGCCCTCTACATTTGCCGGTGTACTTGTATAACGTGGAGTACGCAGATACCTGTCCTCCAATGCAGATGTAAAACTGTCATATCTGCCACTTAGTCCAAGAGTGTACTGGTGTACCTCATTGGTATGGTCCATAAACATAAAGTTTACAAAACTCATCCTCTGTATGCCATTAAAATCCTTTAAACCGTAAGAGGAGTTCATCTTGTACCAGTTGAAATCTCCGACCATTGCAATATTCCTGGTATTATCTTTATTCAACGGGATACCCAACTTTACAAAACCGTCTAAGCTCCTGTTCTTTATCTCAGAACCCCACAGCCCTTTGCTGTAGCCATTGCCCCACACATTTGTTCCATCTACGCTGTTTCTGTCATTCATCCCCTTCTCATAGTCCATCATACCGCCAATTCTATCCTCATAAAGGCCCTTTATGCCAAAACGCAGCTGAACACCATTGGCAGGGGCGTACAACCATCTGTTATCCAAAGCATATCTGTGTGTATATGGTTCATCTCTAAAGGTGTCGTCATTGCTGTCGTGATTCATTGCATCAACGGCAGCATGTGCCATAACTACTGTGTACCAATGTTTTGCCTCATCCAAGCATAATGACGATGCAATATTGGCCTCGCTCCTGAGATTATTATTCAAAAAGAGATTTACAAACAGAGGATTCTCGGCCGTAGGCTTTCTGTGCTCCATATTTATCTGTCCGGTAACAGCCTCCAAGCCGTTAATTACAGATGACGGCCCTTTGGCAATCTGAATGCTCTCCAACCACTGCCCGGGAACATACGTAAGCCCAAACGGAGCTGCGAGCCCCCTCATTACAGGTCTGTTCTCATCTAACATCTGTGTATAGGCTCCACTAAGTCCGAGCAGCTTAATCTGTTTTGCTCCTGTTATGGCATCCGAGTACCCTACACTTACACTGGCCGAGTTCTCAAAACTCTCTGCCAATGAACAGCAAGCCATTTTACAAAGGCCGGCAGCGGTAATCACCTCTGTCTTTACAGGGGTCATCTTTGAAAGATAGTTTGCCTCCTGATGCCCTGTAACCACAAGTTCGTTAAGCGTATTTTCATCGTACAGGTTAAATACCAACTCTGCATTGTCTGCCAAAAGTTTACCATCCTTTACAAGAGCAATGGTATCTCTGGTATAACCTACAAACGAGGCTATGAGAGTTATATTGTTTCCGCTCAGCCCTTTAAAGACAAACTGTCCGTTGTCATCTGTTGAAACAACCTTATTTGCCTCAACCCAGGCCACTGAGACAAATGCTCCGGGCTCTTTTGTTGCCTTGGCAGTAGTATCTGTTGCAAAGTAGACATAACCTTTTGCAGTATATTTATCGGGAATATTCTCTGCTGTATATGCCAAATTGGCAAACAGCCCAAACATTACCGCCATAGCTGCAGTGATTGAATTGAATAATCTGTTATTCATTGTATATAATTAAAATTATCAGGTAAATAAATATTGTAAAACGGGAATGGCTGCATTGTCAGATAACGCAAACAACCATACAGATAACAGTACCGGCTTTATGATATTGCCGGATATTTGAGATTTTTATATATTGAAAACGGAAATATCAGACAGTATATCCCCTATGTCTGTAAGCGGAACCTTCTCCTTTACCCTTAAAGTGTTCTCCAAGAAAGTATATATTACAAACTGCTCGCGAGCATCTGACAGATAGTTCATAAGGTCAAATGACGGAGCCCGGAAATCCATTACAGTGGTCTTTACCTGTTGGTCATGTGTTGCAGAATAGAGGGTTGTCTTGCAACATTTGGAGTTATGAATCATTGCATGTGCATGATGATTGCAATGTCCGCACTCACATACCGCATTGTGCGTATGATTATATGCAGAAGAGCAGCAGCCACCTGCATGACTGTGGGTATGCACATACTCACACGGAGATTCTCCAACTATAAGAAGTACAATATCTTTTGTCCCTTCGGCAGCACACTCATGCACCCCGTATCCGACTGTAGAAATCAGATACAAAGCCATAATTGCAATTGTCGTAAGACAAGAAAAAATATTTGCTCTTCCTCTTTTCATATTCAAATCACTGCGCAAAAGTACTCAAAAATCCCAACATTGTAATCTTGAAGATTAAAAAAATTGCAACAGTTTGATAATTATTTCAATCATAAACACATATATAGTATTGTTA
>CAVIKQ010000130.1:0-4779 GCA_963643305.1 Eggerthellaceae bacterium | reverse complement strand
TCCGGTTTCCGTCCGGGCCCAGCATCGCTTCGGCCTGCTTCTCGATTTCGCGGTCGCGGGCAGAAGTCTTGCCGGTTGTGGTCTTTTTATTTTGGGATGTTCCGGATGAATTATTGCCCGGTCTCTGCTCCCGGGCTGTCTCTCCAACGGCATTCTGAACCTTTTCCTTAACCTTTTGTCCAGCCGTTTCCACTGCTTTTTTCAGCAATCCTCCAAGAGATTGGGATGATGCGTTTGGCGCACCGGCAAGGATGGCCAAACTGACAACGAGTGCTATTCGTGCATTTATCATAATGGTCCTTAAATTTATTGTACCGGGCAATCCTTAAAAACTAATTTCTAAAATTGCCCATGCAAAGGTAATATTTTTACGGGCAACTTCTACAGCTTTTTACTGCGCAAATACGGCACCAGCGTTCAATGTTGCTATGCAGTCAGAAAAGGAAATAAAGGTAATTATTGTAGGATTTTATGTACAATACATTATAAATAAAGAAACTATCTTTGTAACACAAAACACAATTGCTCAATATGAACAGATTGTTCATCCATAGCATATTAAATTTAAATAAACACTATAACAATCATGGAAGGTAACTTTACATTTCAAAACACAACAAGAGTACACTTTGGAAAGAAAGCTCTTGACAAGCTCGCAAGAGAAGTAGGCACCTATGGTAACAAGGTAATGCTCACATACGGCGGCGGTTCTATAAAGAGGAACGGCATCTATGACCAAGTAGTGAAAATACTGCAAGAGTCCGGCAAGACAATCATAGAGATGCCTGGGGTTATGCCCAACCCAACCATAGACAAAGTACTCGAAGGTGCCCGTTTGGCCAAACAGGAGCAGGTAGACCTTATTCTTGCTGTTGGCGGTGGCTCAACCTGCGACTATGCAAAGGCTGTAGCAGGCTGTGCATATCAGGAGAAAGACCCATGGCAACATTATTTCCACAACTTTGGAGAGATGGATTGCCGGTGGATTCCTGTTGGCTGTGTACTCACCATGTCCGGTACAGGGTCTGAAATGAATTCCGGCTCGGTAATCTCATCACATACAGAGCAACGCAAGATGTTCTACTACTTCCGTAATCCCGATTTCTCTATACTTAATCCGGAGTTTACCTATACAGTGCCACAGCACCAGATGGTGGCCGGTATCTACGATATAATGTCACATATCCTGGAGCAGTATCTCTCCGGTTCAGACGATAATACCTCCGACGATATTGCAGAAGGGCTTATGCGCTCCCTTATTAAGAGCAGCCGAAAAGCATTGGCAAATAACCAAGACTACGAGGCACGTTCAAACATCATGTGGACAGCCACCTGGGCTCTCAACAGGCTTATTGCCTGTGGCAAATCTACAGACTGGATGGTACACATGTTAGGACAGGCTGTTGCCGCTTACACCGATGCAACGCATGGACACACCCTGTCTGCCGTTAGCGGTGCATACTACCGATTCCTTATTAAACACTCAGACGAAGCCGTGCGCAAGTTTGAACGTCTTGCAAAAAATGTATGGGATGTACAGCCTGCATCAAATGCTGCCGAAACAGCTCTTAAAGGATTGGAGACTATGGAGGCCTGGATGCGCGAACTTGGATTGGCCATGAACATAAGCAAATGCGGAGCCAGGGCAGAAGATATTGAAAACTATGCCGATGCATGCCCAATCAACGAGGGCGGCTATGTAGTGCTCAGCAGAAAGGATGTGATAGAGATTTTTAAACAAAGCCTGTAAATAATACAAACAATTAACGCTCACTCCAGATATGATGCGCTCTATCTGCCTGTGAGCGTTATACTTTGACTAAAAGGCCTTGATACTAAGGTAGTTGACGCCATATTAGCAGTCCATGACCATTATGTAGTCATTCATAAAAAAACCATTCCCGATAGAAAAATTCCCCTCTCTCTTATCATTGGTATATCCTCAGTAGTTGCTATCCTTATCATTATCTTAAATTTTATTCTTACAAAGATACACCATTTAGGCCTACAGTGTTTTTCAACTCATGGTTGACAATTGAATCTCATCGCCTCATATTTCATGTAATTAGCACTCTCATAACTTGTTAGCCAAAGCATGAACTGTTTCTTGTTTTAAAATGACGAATCTGTCAAATAATCTATATATTTGCCACGCCAATTAAGGCCGACCATTATGATGACAGAAAAAGAGAAAATGCTTGCCGGATTGGTTTATTCGGCTATCGATGAGGAATTACTGACTGTCTTAAATAAGACACATAAAGCCATTCATGATTATAACTTGCTAACCCCTTCAGACAAATCTGCAAGATTAGAAAGTTTAAAAAGGATATTAGGACATATAGCTGATGATCAGATTATAATTAACCAGCCTTTTTACTGTGACTATGGTAAGCAGATTAGTGTGGGCAGACGGTTCTTTGCCAATTTTAATCTGACCATACTGGATGAGGCTGCTGTAACCATAGGCAATGATTGCTTCATAGGCCCTAATGTAGGTATCTATACAGCTTGTCACAGTACGAATCCAATAGAACGCAACAGCCGTAATGAGTGGGCCAAGCCTGTGAAAATTGGCAACAATGTATGGATTGGAGGCAACGTTACCATACTTCCAGGAGTGAGTATTGGAGACAATGTAACCATAGGAGCAGGATCTGTTGTTACCAAAGATATTCCAAATAATGTTGTTGCGGTTGGCAATCCTTGTAGCATAATAAAAAATATTGCATAATTGCGCTGTTAACAATATAAAAGAAAAAATTGCAGATACTAAAAATATTATAAACACTTTTAAACTATACAATTATGACACACGGACATGAAGTGCTCCACATGATGGAGGGTAACAGTTATACAACAAAACAACAACTCATTGAAGCCATTATCAAACGTTTTGGCGCAGAGGAACGGTTCTACACCTGTTCTGCAGACAATATGACAGCAGAAGAGTTAGTTAATTTCCTTGAGGAGCGAGGCAAATTCATGCCGGCAACCGGAGCAGACAACTTTACTGTTGACATTACAAAAGTATGCAATCACTAAGAGTCTGTTCCCCAATTGCATACAAGGCTATTATATAAACTCCTTTCCAACGACTTCTAAAAATAGAAAAGATGAACTACATCAAAAAGCTCGCTCTAATAGCAATTACATTAATAGCAGCAACAGCCTGTCTGCGCAACGGGTGGAGTGATGAGGAGCAAAAGATTATAAATGAGCAGGGAGACATAATGAGAGTGCTTACTGTTTGCAATGCAGCAGATTCCATGCTCCTGCGTTCCACATCTCTGCCAATCAGCAACAAAGAACTCAGGAGCAACGAATATAACACTTTAGCCAAAAAAATGGTAGCTACAGTAACATCTCCTGAGCAGGATGGAGTTGGTATAGCAGCTCCTCAGGTTGGAATATTGCGTAGAATAGTGGCCGTACAGCGTTTTGATAAGGATGAAGCCCCATTTGAGGTATATCCAAACATAAGGATAACAAGCTATACCGGAGAAAAGGAGATTGGCCCGGAGGGGTGTCTCAGTATTCCCAACAGGCGAGGAGATGTTGCCCGTTATCGGGATATAAATATCACTTACACCTCCCTTAGAACGCTCAATGACACCACCGAAAAGATAAAAGGTTTTACTGCGGTAATCTTCCAGCATGAGTGTGACCACTTGGAGGGGATACTCTACACAGACCATATACAATAGAGGCTCAAATTCATTGTAGAATGAAAAAATTAAGCAAGAATGCTATTATTGGCTATCCTTCCGGAATAATAACAGGCATAACATACGGGCTTAATCCATTATTTGCCATGCCGCTTATCAATAAAGGGGTGGCTATTGAATCTATACTGTTCTTCAGGTACTTTTTTGCGGTTGTGCTTTTGGGGTCTTTTTTGCTCCTTAGAAAACAGGACTTTAAAATATCTTTAAAGCAAGCCGGCATTCTTATGCTTCTCGGACTGCTCTACACATCGAGCAGTATGTTTCTCTTTGAAGCATACAATTACATTGCATCGGGACTTGCTACAACACTTGTATTCCTCTATCCTGTGCTTGTTGCCATCATTATGGTATTCTTACGGGTTGTGCCGTCGTGGCCTGTATGGCTTGCAATTGCCGCTACCTTTGGCGGAGTACTCATAATGACACAAGGAGGTGCAGGAGAGGCCGTAAACCACATTGGCATCTTGCTGTCTATATGTTCTGCATTGGTCTACGCCCTCTTTATAGTTATCATCAATCGCAGCAAAGCAATAGCCGGCATATCCAACACATTGCTTACATTCTACGCTTTAAGTGTTGGAGCTATTGTATTTATTGGCAAAATAGCATTTGCACACGCAGATATTGTAGCAGGGATTTCCGGCAGCGCAGATTGGGCCAATCTTGTAGGTTTGGCTCTGTTGCCAACCATTGTCTCTACAGCCACCCTTGCCATTGCAACCAGAAATATAGGAGCTACTAAAGCATCTGTTTTGGGTGTGTTTGAGCCGATTACAGCTATTCTTGTAGGCACACTTGTGTTTGGCGAACCGCTTACAACAAATATTGTTGTAGGCATAGGTATAGCCGTTGCAGCCGTAACTTTTATGATTTCTATGACAAAACGATAAGACGTAAAAAAGTTTTATCGTTACTGCGTTAAACAGAAATAAAGATTACTGCCCTTTGATAATGAGTGTAACATCTTTCAGATGCTCACGGGAGGTGGCTTTCCCTTGCAGAATTGCAGGATAGGTCACCTGCTTGTTCTCAATGAGAATCTGTACAAGGT
>CAVIKQ010000129.1:0-4822 GCA_963643305.1 Eggerthellaceae bacterium | reverse complement strand
GTGTTACTCTGCGCTTGTACGAACGCCCCATACTTGCAGCCTGCAACGCCGTACCTGCAATAAACGCACATATATTCATTATATAAAACTTATACATTCCAAACCTGCGCAAGCACAAACCCCTTTAGCTCTCTCTGTAAGCGGGCTGCATAAATTATTTACCCTGAATCTGCCTCCTGTTCCGGTCCATCTCACAACCATAGGGACACATGGTTTGGGAGCAGATGGGACAATGCGGCACACACCAAATCCCCCAATAGAGAACGGATTCCCCAATTCACTGTCTACTATCACCTTGGCATTATCAGAATAGAGGATATTGTTGTGCATTGAGACAATTGTGGCAGGTACAGTTCCCATTTTGCAGACAGCCTTATCTTTCTCCGTTATAACCCTTTCATCTATCATATTAGCAATTTCCCAATTTAAAGACAGTTCTCCCCTCTCTATATTCGGCAATCCTATACCTCAAATTCTCAAGATTACAACATTGCTTCATATTTACAACTTTTGCCGTAACGCCCAACCTAATATGGTCAAATTGCAATATCAAACTGCTTAGCTGCAGATTGTCTTGCATAGACTCAAAGCCGGCTGCAAGCTCGTTAACATCAAAATAAAGATCATACAACAGAGATTTATCTCCCAACGCATATTCAAATGACAACGCCCTTACTATTCCGTAATTGTCATGAGGCATCTTACATCCCATATATTTACCAAACTCACCGTTGGCAAATTCCACAGAGAAAACAATATTATTCAACAGATTGGCAGACTGTGCATTCTCAAATACCACCTCGTAGAAATATCTGCTAAACAATCTTTCTATCATAAGATAATCCACCCCATTTTCGGCAAGATGCTCTGCCCACAGAGGTTTTGTCTCATCTGTAGAGAGATTGGGCTCATCATCCCCTTTGCATTCATTGCCGTTTATAAAAGCCTCTGCAAATTCTGCATAATCTTTAAATCCGGAATCAGGCGCAAAAGCAGATACGGGGAGGTCTGTTTGATTGGCTTTATGCACTCCTATCAGCTTCATTCTCTCATCACCGCACAAATAAAATGCAATCTTGCCACCCGGAAAAAGGGCTATATCAAAATAGGCATAGCACCCTTTTGAGCCGTTTGCAGCTGTATAACCCTCATCACATAGCCTTGCAATCTGTTTTACATTCAATTCACATTCTGCATAAAAGGCGCTCTTTTCCGTAAAGGAGAACCAGGCCACCTCCACAAAGCATGGCAACACCCTTCTCTCCTCCGGTTCCTTTACAGCAGAGCGGCCAACCCCGTTGTTAAGAAACAGTATTCCCCTTAAAAACAGCTCCTCACCCTCACTTTGGCGTATTATTACTCCCCCTGTACTCACAGGATAAAGTTCCGGAGCAGTTATCCTTGGTATCAGCCCTTTATCATAACATCTATCCATATCACATATCATCTATTATTTTTCTTTTTCCATCTGCAGATGCCCTCATCCCTATTCTTCCCGATGCTGAGAGGTGCAGAAAGCCATACCTGAGTTGGCGGAGTATTTCAGATTGGCAGCGTGCATCGTTTTTCTTCTCAACCACAACGGTTCTGCCCAAACTTGGGTCATATTCAAAATAATACAACGGATTCTTATCTATCCCAAACAGAATCTCCTTAAACCCCTTTACAACAGAGGGCAACAGGGAAATATTTGGTATAACAGTAATCATGCTCCCCCTTCTGTATGTATTGAGCAGTTTTACCATATAAGCCATAACGAGCAGAGAAAATTCGCTCCTTACCACCCTGTCTGATTCATTAACAGATTTTTTCCAGCCCCGGAGTATCAGCTCCTCCTCCTCTTTACCGCAGTGCGAATAATCCTCTTTAAGATAATTCCTGTAGCCTCCCCCTATATCTGAATGACTGCCGGGAATTATTATCTCCTTTGAGCCTCTCCTTGCGCTCTTGGTTCTGGTAAGGGCAAACAGTTCTCGTATCTCATCTGCTGCAACAAAATGAACTGTATGTAACGGATTGGAAACCTTTAACGGCAGTTTTTCTACATTCCTTAAAAAAGCCGTGGGAGACAATCCGTATGCAGACACCGTATCAAACAACCCCATAAATTCAATCTGCACCCTTTTTACAGCATAGCTTTCCCCTTTAAAAGCGTTGTTATCTTGTAACCTGTTACAGAAAACCCTTGCAGCTGCTGCACCTCTGCTGAATCCAAAAAGATCTACCTTAAGATTCTCTACAGTTATCTTTGTTTTCAAAGAGTACCGCCCATGCAACTCTCTCAACATTCCAAGTATCATTCTGTACCCTCTCTTTGCAGATGCCAATATCCCCCAACGCCCCATCCCTGTTGCAGCTCCGAGCAGGGAATCAAAACCACCCTCATTGTAAACTGCATATCTTGGCGATGTTGCAATCCCCTCTATATAAAAAGCTCTCACCATATAACCATCTATATCACCTGTTTTGTATAGCTCAGCCATCCTTGCAACATTGCTCTGCCGAGATCTGTAACTATGGTTTTGCAAGCGCAGCAGATCATACAAGCTGCCTCCACAGTTTTTCTTCTCCCCCTCCAATACATTGTATTTATTGTTGGTGGTTCCGTCAAAGAAGAGTGCAACCCTTATATTCAGATTCTTCCCCTTTACAGGTGGCTGCTTTTCGTTATACCTCCCTATTATCATAACATTTTGGCAATATTCACCCGTGCTCCGCTCTTAATATCTATCTTCCCTTTTCCGCACCATCTGCCATCTGCATTATGCTCAATATTAAGTTCTCCGTTACACTCCATACTTAGGCCGTTCTCTGCAAGGAGAGTTATACCGCTACAAGAGGAGATCTCCGTTTCCCCTGTAGAGGCAATGGAGAGATCCTTGTTGCATTTCATTTTCAGCAACGACTCAGAGCCTATTTCACATACCTTATTGCCAAACAGCTCTATCTCTTTTGCCGAAACCGTTATCTTTTGAGGTGACGAAAGAGTAATGGAACCACTCTTGCTCTCCATCTTCATTACATTGCCGCCTCTGTCCGATATTTCAATACCTCCATTATCCGAATCATCAAAAACAATTCTGTGACCGCTTCTGGTAGAAAAACTTTTTATGCAGTTGTCGCTGTCATCCCATTGTGCTGCTCCATCTGAATAGAGAGGTGAACAGACTACCGGCCTGTTCATATCATTTTCAAAATAGGAGACAACAACACTGTCTCCAACCTCAGGAATAAAGAAAAACCCCCGGTTACACACCCCTCCCGAATATAATCCCGCATCGGGTCTCATAACATCTATCCAGTTTGTAGATTTAGTGCTATCCACCGCTTTTTGCCAATGCAGTTGCACCATTACCCTGCCTAAGGATTTGGGGTCATCGTTTCTTATTACCGTCCCCTTCTGAAAACCTGCAAAAGGGGCGCTGCCTGTATCATAAAGATTCTTGTCTGCACGTTTAGATGGGACAGCCTCATAGAGAGTATCACAAACCCGCTCCTTAAAGGTTATTGCCATTGCAACTACCCGCAACTTGGGCAACAACCCATCATTACCCTCAACTAACAGGTTGTCTCCTATTTCCAACACCGGATTATGTAGCCCCATTATACATTTTTCAAGTCTCTTATCTGTATAGACCGGCTCGTAATACAGAAAATCATTAGTTAACGAGAGTTCTTTACTCTTCTCCCCATTAGAGGCCGAACCAATAACCAGCTCCTCTCCTGAATACCATACTGGTATGCCATTATCTTTAAGCAGACGCATGAGGAAAGTCCACTCTGTCTCCATATATCTTGCACGGTAATAAATCCTCTCCTCAAACATCTTGATAATAGATTCCACCCCTTGCAGTTTATACTTTACAACATCTCTGTAATTGAATAATATCTTATCTATAAGCCCTCTTACAGTAACATCTATGTATGAATCGTTACCCTTTTCAATATCCATAAGCAGAGTCGGTGCGCCACCCTCTATCTTTATTTTGTACGGACTACCGTGCCTTTTAACATAAGAGGAGGAGAGAACAACACCTCCAAAACTGTAACTGTTGCCGTATGTATCAGTTACCGTAAAAGTCACCTGTTTTCTGCACAGCAGATGAGGAGATATTGAGGCATCAGCCACAAATTCTGCCTCAAACCTGTGATGTTCCATATAGCTCATTCTATATGACAGATATTCACAGTAATAACATTTGCTATCTATGTTTAAAACAACACCGCTATTCATTGCCTGTATCCTTTATCTCTCTACTCTGCCAATACCATATAGTTATATGTTGATGGAGAATTGTCCGTAATGAACTCCTCTACCCTTTCCCTCCAAAAATCCCGTTCTGCTCTGCCAATAAACTCTTTCATATAAAGTTTTACAATAATTCCGCTAACAGCACCGCACCCCTGTTTTATAAACGAACCTTTTACAGCGCAAACATCCTTTAAAACATGAGGGAAAAGAGAGAGTGACGAATCTCTCACATCGCTTAAAGACCATATCCTTTTCCACGATGCAGCATATCTGAAAGCAGCTCCGAAATCGGCATTTTCGTAACTGCAACAGACCGTATCAATAACCTCCATTGTTGTATTGTGTACAGCACTGTCTCTGTTGCATTTAAGCAAGCTGCCGCTTTCCAGTCTGCCAATTGAGCATAAAACATAATCTACCGCTACCATTCTCCTATCACCGTCTGTTTCAAGCTCCAAGAAGTTGCCACCCCCTCTGTTTGCCTCATCACAATAATTAAAATCAACCGTAAAAAAAACACTATTGCTGTTATTAGAACCCTCTATACCTATGTACCTGCCTATATATGAC
>CAVIKQ010000128.1:0-4852 GCA_963643305.1 Eggerthellaceae bacterium | reverse complement strand
GGGGAATAACTTCTAAAGTCCATTGCATTTACATCATTGCCCATAGAAAGCGAAGGTAACAAAATTGACATTGGTATTGAACTTCTGTTGTAATGTACCATTTTTTACACTGCTGTTTCCATTGAATATTGCAACATACGGAAAGGCCAGTTTGGTATCGAGAGGGTCTCTCTGACCTATGGTGTACAACTCAGAAGTTCCTGAATAGCTGCCATTGGATTTCACATACGAACCGGTAGCTATAACAGTTGTATTTATAGCCTGTATCTTTCCAAAATTAATGTCGTACTCAATACCCCACTTCTTTGTGGTTCTGTTATTCACTATATATGTAGATGACTTGTATTCTGTAGTGCTTGTAATATCTGAATACTCTACATAATCTCCATTTGTATCCTTTATATACAGCTTGCCGTCTACATATTTAGGATCTGCTCCGGAGTAGCTTACAGAGCCATATCTGGTTACATCCATTGCCAAATAATGCTTGGCACTCTCTATACCGTTCTTAAGATACTCGTTAAAATATGTTACGCCCAATTTAACCCCTCCAATATTCATATCAAAGCCGGCCTCTACATTTCTCGTTCTGGTAGGTTTAAAATCGTAATCTTTAATCTCCGGATCTATAGAGGTTTGTATAAGAGAGAAGTTGGTCTCGTTATACCTGAACAGGTCATAATCCAGATAGGTGTCTCCTCCGTAAAGCATATTCATACTTGGCAATTTATCCAACAATCCCCAGCCTCCTCTTATTGCAAAGTTGCGGATAAGATTTTTCTTGTTGCCTTTGAATATCTCATATTTGGCATTAAGACGCGGATCAACTATAGGATTAATATCATAATGCTTGTAGAACATCTTGGTAAAACGCGCACCTGCACTCATCTCAAGAGATGTTTTCCCTATGGGAACCGTAACCTTCTGCTCAAGGAACGCGTTAAAGTCGTGAGTATAAGGGGTATGTCTATATGGCTGATGCCTAAAATACTGTGGCATATCTCCCTCATACCAGATTCCGTTACCTTCATTGCCCTTGGTGTTCCACTCAACACCGTACAGAGTATTGAAAAGGGTACCTTTATACTTCTTGTTAAGATGGGCAGACACCTTGGCATTAAGGTAGAGAGGCATATCCTCTAACTTCATCAGTTGTTTGGCGCTTCCCGATGTGATAGTACCCACATGTATCCCCTCCTCCGTTACATGAGTATCGGGAAGCAGACTTTGAGAAAGTTCCAGATATTCTCTGTTGTATTCAACGCCAAAATTGGCAGACAAGTTATAGTTAAGCGTTGTTATCCAGCTCTTGTTAAGCTGCCACATACCGTATGCAGCCAATCCGAAATCCTTTTTGCTTGACTTGGTGTAATCGTTCTTGCCCGAATCAGGATCAGAGGTGACATTATTCCCAAGATACGAACCCGTTAACCTCACATTGAGCCTGAATGGTGTATTGTCCTGATTAAATGTATTTGAATAGGTTACTCCAAAATTAACCCTGTCTAATATATTGGTTGTAGAGACCAGTTTGGTATTGTAGTTGGCATAGTCAAAATCCAGGTTCATGTAGCCTCTATCTTTCCCAAGACTAAATCCTTTGTTAACAGATGCTCCTTTCAGATATGGGTCTGCCTTGAATTTAATCTCCAACGGAGTACGTCCCGCCTTTGTCTTAACAAGCACGGCTCCCGATGTAAGGTCTCCATACTCTGCAGAAACAACACCTTTGAGAACCTCCAATGACTCTATATTTTCCGGGGAATAACTTCTAAAGTCCATTGCATTTACATCATTGCCCATAGAAAGCGAAGCATCATTCTGCACCCTGTTGCCATTAACCACGTATGCAACACCTCTGGCGTTATTAAGATCCGTAACTGAATTTATCCCTGCGCCCCTTATTGTTATAAGCTGTTTGCTGCTCATCTGGGGGTTGGTTATAGTGTTTCCGGGAAGCAACTGCATAAGGTCGCTCAAACTTGTTGCCTGCAGGTGCTCAATTGCACTTTTATTAAGTCTGCTTGATGAATTCATGGTCTCACCGGCCTCTGCTGTAACCACAATCTCCTCCAATGCAAGATTGTCCTCCAACATCTGCACTTTAAACTTCCTGATGTCATTTGTCACATTGATTGTAAGGTTATAATCTACATAACCGATGGCAGAAACAAAAAGAGTGTACTTGCCGGGAAAGAGATTAGAAATTTTAAATTCGCCCTGATCGTTGGTAGAAGACCATTGGCCTGTCTCCCTTAAAACCACCTGTGCAAAGGGGATTATCTCTCCTGTCTCCTTTAGACTCACTGTTCCCTCTATTGTATATTTGGCTCCGCTCTGTGCCAAAGCAGAAACTGAATACAAAAATGACAGTAAGATTAATGTAAAGAATCGTTTCATTAAGTAAAATGTTATCTGTTTGCGCTGCAAAAATAAGTAATAAGTCCTTATTCTATATATCTCTGCCCAACATATTATGCCACAGTAGTATCATTACATGCCATTATGTGCCATTTGAACATTGTTTAGGTTATTACCCTTTTTTATGCCGATAAATTCATATATTTGCCCTTGCTTGATATTATATGTTATAATTGGTACAATGGAGAGTTTACAGTTGCATATAGACGCTCTCAAGAGAGCTATAAAAGAAAAGGCCGGCCGTTCTATGGACTCTCCCGGTGACTATGACTTTCTCTCTTTAGAGGTTAAGAAAGCAACTAACGAATATATAAGTCCCACTACCCTAAAACGGTTTTTCAACTATATACAGAGCAATGTAAGTACCAGAACCTCAACACTCTCTCTGTTGTCGAGATATTTGGGGTACAAAGGATGGGACGATTTTAAAAGCAGCATGTCCGTTTTGCAAGACAGCCTTTCACATATCAGCGAACAGCATAACAGCAGTGTCTCCCCTATAGCAGATGTTCACAGTAATTTTACGGAGAACAGGATAAGAATAGTAAAGTACAGCAACTATTACACTCTTGTCATTCCCAAAAAGTCTACATGGGCGCTTTATCTTATTCTGTTGTTTGTAGCATCACTCCTATTCTGTGTTGGCATCTTGTTCACAAATATATCGGGAAGGGAGAATATTAAAGAGGCCGGATTGGAGTATTCTCTGATTGATGACGGACAGGGCGGCAAAATAAGCTCTATAGAACTCTTTGACACCCTATCAAAAATTGTGTTAGAGCATACCAATACTGAGTGTGCAATAATAAAGTCCAAGATAGACTCCTTACCAACGTTTAAAGAGAAAAACCATCTGCTAAGACAATGGCACAGGAACAACAAGATGCATGCTGACGAGTTCCCAACAGTAGTCATGGGCAGGTATCTTAATGGAGATGAGCCTGAATATAATCTTTACAGAATATCGCTGATAAATGCAGCGAACAGCGTTTACGAACAGTTTTACACCAAGATGAACGACTCTGTAATGGTTGCAATAATAAAGGAGACAGAGGCAAGGAGAGCTGCAAAATAGAGATTACGGCAACAGCCCGGCAGGAATTCGCATAGTGATTGTACGCCCCTCAATATCTACATCTATTATAAGCTCTTCATTAAAAGGCAACAGTGTATTGCGTACCTCTATACATGAATTGTTGGGATACTCTATATAATCTGTTATATCACCTATATACCTGTTATTCTCATCAAAGAGCCTGTACCCTACTACTGCTTTTTGAAAACTCTCCGCAGCAAGCTCTTTCTGCACACTCTTGGGCAACTTTAAAGAATCCGCATAGAGATTCTTGCCTACCAGCTCCTCCGAATGGGCAAAATCTCTCACCGTTGAGAATTTAACAATAGCACCACTGTTTCCGCGCCTTACAAATCCAACAATAAAAAACGGGACAGGCAACCCGTTAAAAAAGATAAACAGCGGATCTTTCCGCTTTACAGCATCAAAAAAAGGTGAAGTTATCTTAATGACAACTTCACCATCTGTGTGATAAGATTTTGCAACACGTGCCACAGCAAAGAGCGTATCAATATTTATGGTATCTGCCTTTGCCATAACCGCTGCGCATTTATGCCTCTGCAGGAGCTTCAGCAGCGGGAGCTTCGGTAGCAGTAGCCTCAGTAGCAGCATTCTCTGCAGCCTCCGCAGCTTTTGCAGCAGCCTCTGCCTCCTCTCTTGCGGCAGCTTCTGCAGCAGCCTTGGCAGCAGCTTCTTCTGCTTTTCTTTTTGCAATGACCGCAGCCCTCTCCTCATTTACCTTAGCCTCAGCCTCCAATGCATTCTTCTTTGCATTTACCTTACCCTGTGCTAAAGCAGCTTTCTTGTTGTTAATCTTTGCCTCTTTTTCTGCAACCCAAGCAGCAAATTTTGCATCTGCCTGCTCTTGAGTCAAAGCGCCCTTCTTAACACCACCTTTAAGATGTTTCTTTAAAAGTACCCCCTTCTCTGAGAGTATTCTTTTGCAGGTATCAGAAGGTTGTGCACCATTCTCTATCCATTCAATTGCTTTGTCTGAATTGATAATGATATTTGCAGGGTTAGTATTTGGATCGTATGATCCCAAAAGTTCAATAAAGCGTCCATCACGTGGAGCTCTGCTGTCGGCTACAACAATGTGGTAATAAGCATAATTCTTCTTACCATGACGAGCCAGTCTTATTCTTACAGGCATAACTGTAGTGAGTTTTAATGATTAATTATTAATAACTTCCTAATCTTCTCGAGAAAAGGTGCGCAAAGATATGCCTTTTTCTTCATTATTGCAAAAAATTAAGATTTCAGACGGGAGAGGGAGCATGATTTTAAAACAATGAAATACTAACGGAATCAATGTCTATAGAATCTTTCCCGGCCTCTTTCTCTGCAGACATACCA
>CAVIKQ010000127.1:0-4856 GCA_963643305.1 Eggerthellaceae bacterium | reverse complement strand
GTATATGGTCGTGCCCGCTAATTATGGCATCTACCCTGCCCTGCAGCGATTTTGCCAACAGTGCATCAGGACTTTTTATACTCCCCTTTTTGTTATATGTTCCCGAATGGGACAACACTATTACATAATCGGCTCCTCTCTCCCTTAATTTTGCAGACAAGTCTGAGACCGCCTCCCTCTGATTAATGTACTCTATCCCTTTGCTGTCTGCTATTGTAGAGAAGCAGTCCTCTCCCACAGAACCTATTATGCCTACTTTAACCCCGTTGGAGGTAATTATGGTATCGGGAGATGATTTTATCTGCTTTAACGCCTTATTAAGCATCTCATTATCAAACAGAAGGTTAGAGTTAAGGAATGCCGGCAGTTTAATATGCTCTGTGGCATGAGGCAGATTGGCATGAGGCAGACGGGCAAGTGGCATATTAGCAACAGAGTCTGCTGTAAAGAACATCTTTGCCAAGTCATTCAGCCCGTAATCAAAATCATGATTACCAAAAGCCACCGCATCATAACCCAACAGCCCCAAGGATAGTAGCTCTATGGCAGCAGATGAGAACTGCGTACTGTAAACGGTTCCCATTGCAATGTCTCCGGCATCTACAACCACTACGGCATCACCTCTCTCCTCTGCAATCTTGCGCCTGTTGTCTATGAGAGATTTAAGCTGTGGTATGTTGTTTAATTTTGAGTGCAAATCGCTTGTAAACAGCACGGTAAGGGGCTTTTTACGATGATGGGAGACCTCTGCAGCAAATAACTCTGCGGCAAAAGCCTCCCCAATCATAAAAGCCAGGGCCAACAGGCCGTATAAGATATGTCTGATAAATTTCAACTACATAAAACGGTTAGGAACCTTTAAAAAATATATTTGCACATCTCTTCTGCCATCTCCTTTGCCACACGGCCGGCAGCTATGGCATAATCGGCATCCTTACCGGCAAAGATTATTGAACGTGAGGCATTTACAAGCAGCCCGCAATGTTCGTTCATTCCATTCTCGGCAACCTCCTTTATTGTACCGCCCTGCGCTCCAACACCCGGTACCAAGAAGAAATTATCCCTGCAATACCCCCTTATCTCCTTTAGTTTGGCAGGACGTGTAGCACCAACCACAAACATTGTATTGTTATTGGTACCCCAGGTCATAGAATCCTTTATCACCTTCTCATAAAGACACCCTCCCGATGCAAGCTCCTGAGTCTCAAAATTCTCTGCCGACGCATTTGAGGTTAATGCAAGTATGATGGCCCATTTGTTGGGATACCGGAGAAACGGTTCTATTGAATCCTTTCCCATATATGGGGCCAGCGTTATGGCATCAAAGTCCATTGTCTCAAAGAATGCCTTTGCATAACGTTTGGCCGTATTCCCTATATCACCGCGCTTTGCATCTGCAATCAGCAGCAGATTGGGATAGTTCCTCTTAATGTAATCTACCGTCATCTCCAACTGTTGCCAGCCTCTAACCCCCTCCGCCTCATAAAAAGCAATATTGATTTTATAGGCCACGGCATACTTGGCCGTAGCATCAACTATCTCTTTGTTAAAGGTATAGATTGGGTTTTCTACCCCACTTAAACATGCAGGGAACAGCAGCGGATCTGAATCGAGACCAACACAGAGAAAACTCTTTTTAGCCTTTATCTGTTCATATAACTGTATATAGTTCATTATCCCTTGTAGTATTTGTAGAACAACGCTATAGACTCCATTCCCCTATAGAACTGGCTCAGCAGATAGCTCTCGTTTGGCGAATGGATTGTATCTCTTTCCAAGCCAAATCCCATAAGCAGAGGATTAACGCCAAGAATCTGCTGCAGGTCTGCAAGTACAGGAATACTTCCTCCACCACGGCTTGGCACAGGATCTGTTCCGTACACCTCACCTATAGCCTTTGAAGCGGCCTTGTATGCAGATGATGATATAGGCATTAAGAAACCGTTCCCTCCATGATGAGGGAATACCTCAACCTTTACCCCTTTTGGAGCTATCTTACAGAAATGCTTTGCAAAGAGTTCAGAAATCTTATTACAATCCTGATTAGGCACAAGCCTCATAGAGATCTTGGCATGTGCGGTTGACGGGATAACTGTCTTTGCCCCCTCTCCGGTAAATCCTCCCCAGATGCCGTTCACATCCAAACATGGACGTATTCCTGTCCTTTCGAGAGTTGTATACCCCTTCTCCCCTCTTACCTCATCTATACCAAGAGACTTTTTGTATTCCTCAATATTAAAAGGAGCCTTGGCCAACAAAGCCCTGTCATCTGCGCTCAACTCAACCACATCATTGTAGAAACCCTCTACGGTTATATGCCCATCATTGTCTATCAGTGAGGAGATCATATCGCAAAGCACATTTATAGGGTTGCTTACCGCCCCTCCATAATGACCGGAATGAAGGTCTTTATCGGGACCTGTAACCTTAACCTCTACATAAGCCAAACCTCTCATGCCACAGTTGATACTTGGCACCTTTTCATCTATCATTGTTGTATCGGATACCAAAATTACATCACAAGCCAACAGCTCCTTGTGCTCCTTTGCCCATGCAGAAAGACTTGGAGAGCCTATCTCCTCCTCCCCTTCCAATATAAACTTAACATTATGCTGCAACTTGTTCTCTCTAACAAGATATTCAAAAGCTTTGACATGCATAAAGAGCTGGCCCTTGTCATCGTTGGCACCACGTCCATAGATTGCGCCATCCCTTACCTCCGGCTCAAACGGATCAGATTTCCAGAGCTCAATAGGATCTACAGGCTGTACATCGTAGTGTCCATACACCAGAACAGTTGGCAGATTCTTGTCTATAATCTTCTCGCCAAATACAACAGGATGCCCCTTTGTCTGATACACCTTGGCCGTATCTGCCCCTGCCTCCAACAGGAACTGTGCAAGTTTTTCTGCACAGGCCTGCATATCCTTCTTATTCTCGCTCTGTGAACTTATGCTTGGAATTCGCAGAATCTCAAACAATTCCGCCAAAAATCTCTCTTTATTCTCCGCTATATAGGCTTTCATACTCATATATATTTATTAGTTAATATCTTTACTTACAAAAGGCAGGCTCCCTGTAAACTTGGCCACCTTCTCCTTGGCATACGGCAGTTTAACCGTAAGTGATTTCTTGTTGTCAGACGGTGCATCATACATTGCATCTAACATTATCGCCTCGCAGATAGAGCGCAAACCTCTGGCTCCCAAGTTGTACTCTATTGCAGTATCTACAATGAAACCAAGCACGTCATCATCAAACCTGAGCTGTATGCCATCCAATTCAAACATCTTTACATACTGCTTTATAAGCGCATTCTTAGGTTCTGTGAGAATACTCTTTAGAGCAGCTCTGTCTAAACTGTGAAGATAGGTAATAATTGGGAGACGACCTATTATCTCCGGTATAAGACCGTAAGAACGAAGATCCTGAGGAGCAACATATTTAAGCAGATCCTTTTTGTCTATATTTGCAGTCTTCTTTTCCGCTCCATACCCAACCACCTGAGTATTCAGCCTTTGCGCTATCTTACGCTCTATCCCCTCAAATGCACCTCCGCAAATAAACAGAATATTGGTAGTATCTATCTCTATCATACGTTGTTCCGGATGCTTTCTTCCCCCCTGCGGCGGAACATTTACCTTGCTTCCCTCCAAAAGCTTGAGCATTGCCTGTTGAACCCCCTCTCCCGACACATCCCGTGTGATAGAGGGATTATCGCTTTTTCTTGCAATCTTGTCTATCTCATCTATAAATACTATCCCCCTCTCAGCCTTGGCTACATCATAATCTGCATCCTGCAGCAGCCTTGTAAGGATAGACTCAACATCCTCTCCAACATATCCTGCCTCTGTAAGCACTGTTGCATCCACTATTGCAAACGGAACATTAAGCAACTTTGCTATGCTCTTTGCCAATAACGTCTTGCCTGTACCTGTAGGGCCAACAAGAAGCACATTGGATTTCTCAATATCCATCTCGTCGTCGCTACTCTTGCCAAGCTGATGCTTGACCCTTTTGTAATGATTGTACACGGCAACGGAGAGAAATTTCTTTGCCTCATCCTGTCCTATTACATAATTATCCAAAAAGGCCGTTATCTCTTTTGGCTTTATCAGTTTTAGCTCAGACTGTGCAGCCTTTGCGTTAGACTGTTTCAGTGTCTGCTTAAAATAATCGTATGCCAATTCTGTACACTCATTGCAGATATACCCGTGATCTCCCCCTACCAACATTGCAACATCACCCTCACCTCTTCCGCAGATGGAACATCTTATCCCGGACTGCCCGCCACCTCTGTTATTGTTATTGTTATTCTTTGACATTGCTAAGTTACTTTTTAGACCTGTTATCCGGACTCTTCTTTGTTAGAATATCATCTATCATTCCATACTCCAGAGCCTCCTTTGCAGTCATCCAATAGTCTCTGTCTGCATCCTTCTCAATCTGTTTAACCTTTTTGCCGGTATGCTCTGCCAGAATATCATACAACTCCCCTTTAAGTTTAATAATCTCACGGGCAGTAATCTCTATATCAGAAGCCTGTCCCTCTGCACCTCCCATAGGCTGATGAATCATAACCCTTGAATGAGGGAGTGCACTTCTCTTTCCTTTCTGCCCTGCCGCAAGCAGTATAGAGGCCATAGAGGCAGCCATTCCGGTACAAATTGTAGCAACATCTGCCTTTACAATCTGCATAGTGTCATAGATTCCAAGCCCCGAATAAACGCTTCCTCCCGGAGAGTTTATATACAGCTGTATATCAGACGAGCTCTCTGTTGAATCTAAGAAGAGCAGCTGAGCCTGTATAATATTGGCCACATCATCTGTAATCGGGACACCAAGAAATATTATCC
>CAVIKQ010000126.1:0-4876 GCA_963643305.1 Eggerthellaceae bacterium | reverse complement strand
TTAGTGTTGGGTATGGCAATCTCTTTTAGTGCCTTTTCGGGCAATATGCTTCCCAATAAGTATTCCAAAGTTGCAACAGAAGATTTTGAAAAGATGGCAGAGTCCATAAAAAACTACCTTCGTCCAACCGCTGCCATTGCAGTTCCAATAAGGGTAGATTCTGTAAAAACAGATGGAAAGGTTGTGCAGGTGTATTTTATAAGGAACCTTGCAGATTACTCCTTTAGAGAGGAGAATCTTGCAGAGATATACAGAATAGCAAAAGAGAATCTGCCTACCCAATATAAAGGGATGAAACTGCAACTTTATTCTAATGGCTCAAAATTAGAGGAGCTGCAGTCTTCATTTTATTTATCGGGAGATATTAAAGAGAATCCGCTTTTTGGTACAAAGAACCTTAAAAGGGTACAATCTGCAGAGCTGAAGAATCTGCGGAATGGCAGAAAGAATGCCGGAATGAGAGAGAAGGTAAACAGTCTTGCAGCCGAGGGGAGATTAGTGGAGAATATATCAAGGCCATACAAGATTACAGATGGATTGCAGAACAGACATATAGCTGTATGGCAGAGTCACGGGTGGTATTACGAGCAGTCGCTGCAGAGGTGGGAATGGCAAAGGGCCAGAATATTCCAGACAGTTGAGGATATTTATACGCAAAGCTATGTTGTACCGTTCCTTGTTCCTATGTTGGAGAATGCCGGTGCTGTTGTGATGCTCCCAAGGGAGAGAGATTACAGGCCGGATGAGATAATTGTAGACAATGACCCAAATGCCTTTGACAATGCCGGGGAATTGCAGGGGAGCGGAAGGTATTCGGAGACAAACGGAAAGCTTTCATGGGCAGACGGTTCTCTTGAGGGGTTTGCAAATGCAAAGGCTACATACTCTTACGGAGAGAATCCTTTTAGGATGGGTAGCTACAGGGTAGTAGATGGTATTAAAAAGTCAAAGACAACAAAGGAGGAGGATTTGAGCAGGGCATCATGGCTCCCGATGGTAAAAAACGGGGGCAATTATGCTGTGTATGTTTCATATAAGACATTGCCAAACAGTGCATCTGATGTTTATTATACAGTAAGGCATGCCGGTGGCGAAACTAAGTTTAAGGTGAACCAGAAGATGGGTGGCGGTACCTGGGTCTACCTTGGGACATTCAAGTTCTCTGAGGGGAGCAACACAGAGGGGGTGTACCTTTCTAACCTTACCAACTCCTCTAATACCGTAATTACGGCAGATGCCGTTAAGTTTGGTGGTGGAATGGGCAATATGGCTCGTAAGCCTGCGGATGAGGGTTTTACAGATAATGTAAAGAGTTCAGAGATCAAGAAACAACAGCAGTCGAGGGTAGATTTCCCGGTAGAGGAGGAAACAAGCGGTTATCCAAGAATAAGGGAGGGGGCAAGATACTGGTTACAGTGGGCCGGTTTTGCAGATACGGTATATTCATTCTCTCAGAACCTTAATGACTATAACGATGACTATATGAGCCGTGGAAAATGGGTTAATGCAATATCGGGAGGCTCATCGAGAAACAGCCGTCATACAGGTCTCAATATCCCTGTAGATCTCTCTTTTGCTTTTCATACAGATGCCGGAACGTTTGATAATGACTCTATTGTGGGCACATTGTCTATCTATACAAGGTTCTCTAACGACAACGACAGGTTCTCTACAGGACTGTCTCGTATGGCAAACAGAGAGCTGGCAGATTTGGTGCAGACCCAGATTGTGAATGATGTTAGGGCGTTGCATGAGCCTAACTGGAGCCGTAGGGGGCTTTGGGACAGGTCATACGCTGAATCGAGGATTCCGGAGGTACCGGCCATGCTGTTGGAGCTGCTTTCTCATCAGAATCTTGCAGATATGAGATATGGTTTGGATCCGGAGTTCAGGTTTACGGTAAGCCGTGCCGTTTACAAGGGGATGGTGAAATTCTTTAGCTTGCAGAATAACAGACAGTACACAATTCAACCGCTACCTGTAAAGAATTTTGGGGCAGAGCTGAAGGATGGCAAGGTACTGCTTACATGGTCTCCTGTAAATGATCCGTTGGAACCTACAGCTGTGCCTGAGAGATATGTTGTATATACAAGGGTTGCAGATGGAGATTTTGACAATGGGGTTGTGGTAAATGATTCAACATATACGGCTCCTGTTGGAACAGGTGTTGTTACAAGTTACAAGGTGGTGGCAATCAACGCAGGAGGGGCAAGCTTCCCAAGCGAGATTCTATCTGTAGGAAAGGCAACCGCTCCAAAAGGGAGGGTGCTGATTGTAAATGGTTTTGACAGAGTGTCTGCTCCGGCATCGTTCAAGTCTGAAGATGAAACGGTTGCAGGGTTTAATAATATGTTGGATGCAGGGGTGCCTTATCTGAATGACTACTCTTTTATAGGGCCTCAGTATGAGTTCCGCAGGGAGATTCCATGGATGGATGATGATGCTCCGGGTTTTGGTGCTTCGTTTGCAAATTATGAGGATAAGGTGATAGCAGGTAACAGCTTTGATTATCCGGCAGTTCATGGTGCGGCACTGCTTGCAATGGGTTACGATTTTGTGTCTGTATCTGCCGGGTCTGTCATGGCAGGGAAGACGGCTTTGAACAGCTATCGGTATGTAGATTTTATAATGGGGAAACAGGCAAAGACCAAAATGGGACGTGGTGCAATGCCTACAAAATATGCGGTATTCCCTGTTGCATTGCAAAGCGTAATTGCAGATTACCTTAGCAATGTAGATAATGGAGCAATTATAATATCGGGAGCAAATGTGGGCCGGGATCTGTTTGATAATGTTGATGTTAATGAGCAGGATAAAAAATTTGCAACGGAAGTGCTTAAGTACAGGTTCATGACTCATTATGCATCTACAGACGGCAGGGTGAAGAGTGTGCCCAATCCGTATGGGTTTGCAGGAAAATACAGCTTTGTAACCAAAATGAACCCTATGAAATATGCGGTAGAGGCGGCTGATGCAATTGTGCCTGTTGGGAATGATTCATTTACAATTTTCCGTTATGCGGAGAATAATATCTCTGCGGGGATTGCATTCAGGAATCCTTTAAATCACGGCAAAGGGGTTGTGCTTGGTTTCCCTGTGGAGTCGTTGAATGATGCCCGGCAGATTGAGGAGATATTTAAAGAGACATTCAGGTTTTTTGAGGAATAGCATCTTTATATGAATAATATTTGAATATGTTAGGGATGGCTGCTGTAGCGTGGCTGTCCCTTTCTGTTTTATCCGTACAATATGATTCATAGTTGTACATTTAATGCCAAATGATAATTTTACACACTACTTTAAATAAAAAGCCTTAATTTTGGCAAATTTTGTTAGGGCAAACGGGAGTTGCGTGTTATTTAATGTAAGGTTTGCAGGTGAGATGACAGATTGCAAAGAGAATTAATTTAAAATTGGTATATATAATGGATAAGAATAGAGTTGCGGAGATTGTTGAACTTATTCACAAGGAGGTGAAACCTGCGCTTGGGTGTACGGAACCTGTTGCTGTAGCCCTTGCTGTGGCGCGTTCTTGTGAGGAGATGGCTGCATTACAAGCAGGGATAGCCTCAATAGAGGTTGAGGTTAGTGCAAATATATTAAAGAACGGTATGGGGGTGGGGATTCCCGGTACAGGAATGATAGGCTTGCACATTGCATCTGCTTTGGGGGCAACATGCGGCAAATCTTGTTATGGGTTAGAAGTGCTAAAAGATCTGAGCGATGCAAGTATAAGGGCTGCCAAAGAGCTTACAGACAATAAGGTTGTAAAGATTCTCTTGGCAGATACCCCAATAAAACTGTATATAAAGGCAAATGTAAAGGGTACCGATGAGAACGGGACCAAACATATTGCTTCTACAACAATAAAGGATTGTCACGACAACATAGTATCTGTAGTTGTAGATGGTAGGGAAAAACCTGTTTCTGAGGGTAATCTATGCTCTGACAGGGATAATGCCGGTGAATTGCATGAAAAGACAACCTTAGACTATCACCTCACCGTAAAGGAGATATGCGAGTTTGCAACAGAGGCTCCTTTTAGTGATATAGCATTTATATTGGATTCTGTAACTCTGAACAAGGCTCTTGCTATGGAGGGGCTTAAAAACAGATATGGTTTAAAGGTTGGAAAGACTTTGGCAGACAAAGCCAACAGGGAGATTTTTGGCGATTCTCTGCTTATTCATGCAATGGCCTACACCGCAGCGGCATCGGATGCCCGTATGGCCGGATGTACACTCCCTGCAATGAGCAATTCGGGAAGCGGTAATCAGGGGATAACCGTTACAATGCCTGTAATTGCCGTGGCAGACAAGATGAGGTCAGACGGCAAGGAGGTCTCAGATGAAAAACTTGCTCGGGCGTTGTGTATAAGTCATCTTATAGCTATTCATATCAAGGGGTATCTTGGCAGGTTGTCTGCTCTTTGCGGCTGTGTGATTGCCTCTACCGGCTCTTCGTGCGGTATTGTCTATCTTAACGGAGGCTGCTATGAGCAAATCTGCTCTGCAATAAAGAATATGATTGGCAACATAACCGGCATGGTGTGCGACGGGGCCAAGGTGGGCTGTGCTCTTAAAGTTGCATCGGGAGTATCATCATCTGTACAGTCTGCTGTTCTTGCAATGAAGGGTATCTGTATCTCTTCTCATGATGGTATTATAGAGGAGGATATAGAGAAAACCATTAAGAATCTTGGAGAGATTGGTTCTGTGGGGATGCAGAAGACAGACAGAATGATACTGGATATTATGGTATGCAAGTAGTGCTTGAACCTTTTAACTTTCTTATTTGATTTAATGGGGATTTTGTGTACCTTTGCACGCTTTAATGCGCGGCTAAAGCCGGATGAACGGTTTAGGCCGGTGAGATG
>CAVIKQ010000125.1:2040-4970 GCA_963643305.1 Eggerthellaceae bacterium | reverse complement strand
GAGTATGAGTATCTCATTCTCCTTTTTTGTGAGAACAACCTCCTCGCCATCTATGAAAACCCTTTTGTTTTCGAAATCCACCTTAAGACCCTCTATAGTATAGACTTTCTCATCTGAAATCCTCTGCTGTTCGCGATACTTTACAGAATCGTCTAAATGATTGGAGTAGCGTGCAAGCACAGCTTTTACCCTGGCCAATACCTGCTTTATAGAGAAAGGTTTTGGAATATAGTCGTCGCCTCCCCTGTTGAATCCGTTTAGGATGTCAGATTCCGTATCTAAGGCAGAGATAAATATTATCGGGGTATTGTTATTGTAATCCTCTCTCAACAACTGGGCGAGCTTAAGCCCCGAAATACCCTCCATCATTATGTCAAGAAGTAACAGGTCATAATCGTTCTTCATCTTGAAAAGGGCATCTTCCGCACTGTTTACCGTATCTACATCGTAACCTGCATTTCTTAGGTTAAATGCCAATATTTCACATATATCCTCCTCGTCATCAACAACTAAAATTCTGTACTTTGCCATAATAGAATAATTTTATAAAGAATATATTTTTACTATCACTTTTCTGCTGCTTTTCTGTGCCGCTAATGCAGGTTATTCCCTATCAGCCTCATGAACTCCTCTCTTGTCTTGGGGCTGTTTAGGAACGCCCCGGTAAATGCAGATGTTGTTGTAATGGAGTTCTGTTTCTGAACCCCTCTCATCTGCATGCACATGTGGGCGGCCTCTATTACAACCGCTACTCCAAGCGGATTAAGCGTTTCCTGAATACAGTCTCTTATCTGAACCGTAAGCCTCTCCTGAACCTGCAATCTCCTTGCAAAAGCATCCACAACTCTTGGAATCTTACTTAGCCCTGTTATATAACCGTTAGGTATGTACGCCACATGAGCCTTACCGTAAAAAGGCAGCATGTGATGTTCGCAAAGAGAGTATATCTCTATATCCTTTACCAAGACTATCTGCTGATACTCCTCCTTGAATTTTGCAGAGTTCAAGATGGCTACAGGATCCATCTCATAGCCTTGTGTAAGGAACTGCATTGCTTTTGCAACCCTCAACGGGGTCTTTAGCAGCCCTTCTCTGTCTTTATCCTCTCCCAACAGCTCCAATATACTCTTGTAGTGATACATAAGAGCTTTTGTGGTCTCCTCGTCAAATTCCTCTATCTTGTTATATCCCATTGTCTTAAATCTATTAATTATTGTCTCTCCCCCCTCTTTGTTATCTCCCCTCTTCTCCCCTGTTTTGCTCTGCCAATGCCTTATTGAAGCAGTGTCTGCACAGCGGCTGGTAACTATCCTGTTCTCCAAGCTCTACAAGCTTGTTCCCTCCTGCAATTCTGTGTGAATGTTGTGCCAAATTGCCACATTTTACACAGATGGCATGAACCTTTGTAACATACTCGGCAACCGCCATAAGAGTAGGCATGGGACCAAAAGGATTCCCAAGGTAATCCATATCCAATCCGGCACAAATAACTCTTACTCCGCTATCTGCCAACTGCATACAGACATCTACCACGCTTTGGTCAAAGAACTGTACCTCATCTATACCAACTACATCTACATCACTTGCCAACAACAATATGCTGCCGGCAGTTTCTACCGGTGTTGAGACTATGCTGTTGGAGTCGTGAGACACTACATCCTCCTCTGAATATCTTATGTCTACCGCAGGTTTGAATATTTCCACCCTCTGGTTGGCAAATTTTGCCCTTTTAAGCCGTCTTATAAGCTCCTCTGTCTTACCGGAGAACATAGAACCGCAGATAACCTCTATCCAGCCTGCACGCTTAGCACTTTCTAAAAACATTTTACTAATTTTGTATCTGTTTTTGAGTTGCAAATATAGCAAACTAATTCATATAAAAATGGGAAAACTTTATCTGGTTCCTACGCCTGTAGGAAATTTGGAAGACATGACTCTTAGAGCAATAAGAGTCCTTAAGGAGGTGGAGTTGATTTTGGCAGAGGATACCAGAACCAGTTCTGTCCTGCTAAAGAAATTTGATATTCACACAAAGACAGAATCGCATCACAAGTTCAATGAGCACAAGACTGTACAGGGGGTCTGTAACAGAATCCTTGCAGGTGCGGATATTGCGCTTATTTCAGATGCCGGTACCCCCTCTGTCTCCGATCCGGGATTCCTTCTTGTAAGAACATGTATCGAGAACGGTGTAGAGGTTGAGACCCTTCCCGGAGCAACGGCTTTTGTCCCTGCCTTGGTAAATTCAGGGTTCCCAACAGACCGGTTCTGTTTTGAGGGGTTTCTTCCGGTAAAGAAGGGGAGGCAGAGCAGATTAAAGGAGATGGCAACGGAGAAACGTACTCAGATTTACTATGAGTCTCCTTACAGGTTGGTAAGGACATTGGAGCAGTTTAAGGAGTTTTTTGGAGCCGGGCGCATGGCTTGTGTGTGCAGGGAGATCTCTAAAATTCATGAGGAATGCAAAAGAGGGTCTCTTGAGGAACTTTGTGGGTATTACAAAGTTCATGAGCCAAAAGGTGAAATTGTTTTAGTTGTAAGCGGTTGTAATTATGAGAGAGGAAGAGGGGAAGAGGAGAGTATCAAAGAGTGAGGCTGTTGCTGTTATCTCGCTTATTGTCTTTATAATTGTTTTTCAATTATTTACATTTTTGATTAATAGATTTGCCCCATTAGAGGAGGATAAAGATGCCGGCCCTTATGCATACCCTCCTTACAGGGATTCTGTTGTTGCCTCCAATGACAATGTTACAACTGTGACAGACAGTTGTATGGGCTCACAGCAAAAACCGGCAAACAGACAACAGAATTCATCGGGAAGTAAAATATCGGGAAGCAAAATAATAAAAATAAGGAAAAACAACACTCCTTACGGACACAGGCAGTATGGATATAAAAAGGCAGAGGTGATAAATCTTAATACCGCAGAC
>CAVIKQ010000125.1:587-2030 GCA_963643305.1 Eggerthellaceae bacterium | reverse complement strand
ACCGCAGACAGCGCCGCTTTTACAACTCTTTATGGGATAGGACCTTATTTTGCAAAGAAAATAGTAGAGTACAGAGAAAAGTTGGGCGGCAGTTTTGTTTCTGAGTTCCAATTACTTGAGATTAAAGGTATTGATTCTGCCAGGTTCGAATCTATAAGGAAAAGGATTATGGTAGATGGGAATGTGCGTAAATTTTCTATTGCAGATTCGAGATTCTTGTTTTTGAAAAATAACCCATACATAGGCTACAGGGCGGCTAAGGGGATTATTGCGTTTAGAGAGGAGCACGGTGCCGATATTTGCCTGCTATCCAATCTGTTAAATGCCGGAATATTAAGTTTGGAGCAGGTTGCTTTGTTAAAAGCTTACGTTGTTGAGGAATGAGTATGTTTTTTTGTTATTTTTGCCAATAATTAATCATATATGTTATGAGCAGGGTATATACTAAAACCGGAGACAAGGGTACAACCTCCTTGGTTGGAGGTACAAGGGTTCCAAAGAATCATCCGAGAGTGGAAGCTTACGGTGATGTGGATGAGCTAATATCCTATATTGGCTTACTGAAGTCTGATTGCCAGATTGCCGAGATAAGGGATGTGTTAGGGTTAATTCAGGAGAAACTTATGTTGGCCTCGGCGCATCTTGCTTCTGACAACAACAAGAAACAGCTGAAGAATATCTCTGAAGAGGATATTGACTTTCTTGAAAGCAGAATGGATTTTATGACAGATAAAATACCGGAACAGAAGGCCTTTATTATTCCGGGAATGCCAAGAATCTCATCTGAGTGCCATGTTGCCCGTACCATCTGCCGTAGATGCGAGCGTCATTCCATTGCAATTGAGTGTGAGGATGAGCAGCTTGAACTCTGCAAGAAATACCTTAACAGATTGTCTGACTTTCTGTTTGTCTTAGCAAGATATCTGTGTTATCAATGCGGATTTGAGGAGACTTTCTGGCTGCCATAGAAGTTCACATTCGTGCAGCTTCTTCATAGACAGGATAGCTGCACCTGCCATGTTAGGACTGTGCTATGGCAAGGAACAGTTGCAAGTGATGTAAATATTGTATTTTTAAGAAAAAGAATTTACATTTGCGCCCCAATTTAAAACAATGGAGTAAATACCTAATCATTAAATTTTTATAAGATGTATTGGACATTAGAATTGGCATCTAAATTAGAAGATGCACCGTGGCCTGCCACCAAAGATGAGTTGATAGATTACGCTACTCGTTCAGGAGCACCGCTTGAAGTTATAGAGAACCTTAACGATTTGGAGGATGACGGGGAGGTCTATGACAACATAGAGGAGATTTGGCCCGATTATCCAAGCAAAGAGGACTTTTTCTTTAACGAAGACGAATATTAACAGCCTTTAGGCAGGTTAAATAGTTAAATACCAGCGCGACAAACAAATTCCTATTGTTTGTCGCGCTGGTGTT
>CAVIKQ010000125.1:0-493 GCA_963643305.1 Eggerthellaceae bacterium | reverse complement strand
AAATCAGAATCAATCCGTTTGGTTTTGTTGTGGAAGTAAGTTGATATCGCTATTTTTGCATAATCTTTGGTGAATGCATATTAATATATCTCTATGAAACAGTACGAAGCAGTTATAGAAACTTTAAAAAAATTGGGTGGAGTTGCCACATTGGGGCAACTTAACCAGGAAGTACTAAAAGTAGCAAACTGTTCTTGGAACACAAAGACTCCTTTTGCCAGTATCAGGAGAATTGTTCAAGAAAGGTCTGATATCTACAAAATCAAACCTGGACTATGGGCATTAGAGTCATATAGACACCAACTGGAATCAAATGGAATAATTGTAGAAACTCCACAAAATGCAGATTCCAAAGCAGTTCAGGACTTCAGCCATTCGTATTATCAAGGATTATTAGTTTTACTCGGTAATATTAGTAATTATCAGACATATATTCCTCCACAAGATAAAAACAAGAGGTTCCTCAAATCTTCCTTGTCTGAATATGATACTC